>NZ_JBHFNS010000091.1:0-111796 GCF_041929135.1 Floridaenema fluviatile BLCC-F154
CGCCACCCCCACCACCGCCGCCAGTGGTAGCACCACCGCCGCCACCACCACCACCGCCGCCAGTGGTAGCACCACCGCCGCCACCACCACCGCCGCCCGTGGTAGCACCACCGCCACCCCCACCGCCACCGCCAGTGGTAGCACCACCGCCGCCACCACCACCGCCACCGCCAGTGGTAGCACCACCGCCGCCACCACCACCGCCGCCAGTGGTAGCACCACCGCCGCCACCACCACCGCCGCCAGCGCCGCCAGCGCCGCCAGAACCCGCACCACCAGCGCCACCAGCGCCGCCAGCGCCGCCAGCGCCGCCAGAACCCGCACCACCAGCGCCGCCACCCCCGCCAGCGCCGCCAGAACCCGCACCACCAGCGCCGCCAGCGCCGCCACCCCCGCCAGAACCCGCACCACCGCCACCAGCGCCACCACCCATACAACCGCCAGCGCCAGAACCCGCGCCACCACCAGCGCCACCGCCAGAACCCGCGCCACCACCAGCGCCACCACCAGCGCCACCACCAGCGCCACCACCAGCGCCACCACCAGCGCCACCACCAGCGCCACCACCAGCGCCACCACCAGCGCCACCACCAGCGCCACCCATACAACCACCAGCACCGCCACCGCCGCCACTAGAGGCTTAACAGTGGTAGAGCTTAGTTAAAAACTCCTCCGTCACAGCTTCGTGACGGGGGTTTCTTCGAGCCTAGACTCTGCACTCAGAACTGTCCCTCAGAACTGTCGCAAATCAGGAGTCTTGATACTCCTCGGTCTAAAGAAACGAGGATTCTTCATTCACAGACTCAACTTGCTGTAAAAGTTTTAATTAATGAATAGCTTTTCTGATTGGTGATAATTTAGTTTTTATTAGTTTTTAGGTGGAAGTAAAAAGGTTTGAGATTCAACAGACCAGTTTTTTGTCGGACTCTCAGTTGCGGAAGAATCTGTCATTTCTAAGGAATCATTTGTCCAGTTTTTGGTATCAATTTCCTGTTCTGAAGCTTCTGTGATTTCTAGGGAATATTCTGTCCAGTTTCTCGTAGGACTATTTAATTCTATGGGATCTGTTCTTTCTGATATGTTTTCTATTGCCGGAGAAAGATAATTAGGAGAATTGGCTAAGTTTAAAAGATCTTCTATTACTTCGGTTGCGGTCTGATACCTTTGATTGAAGTCGTAATACACCATTTTGCTAACAATAGCTGCTAGTTCTGGGCTTACTTGTACTTTATGCGTCCACAAAATTTCTCCGGTTTTTGTGTCTTGAATTAATTGCGTAGGAGAAACTCCTGTGAGGGCTTTAATTGCTGTAATTCCTAATGCGTAAATGTCGCTGTTTGGTCTTGGTCTACCGCTACATTGTTCTGATGGTGCGTAACCTTGTGTACCAATTGCGACTGTGAAGCGAGTTGAGCCGTCACTGTTGAGTACTTGAGTACTAATTTGTTTGACTGCGCCGAAATCAATCAGGACTAATTTCCGATCGCAGTGTCGTCTAATAATGTTGTTGGGCTTAATATCTCGATGGATAACTCCATTGTTATGAACAAATTCTAAAACTGGGAGGAGTTCTTTTAACATATTGATGACTTCAGCTTCGGAAAGTTGTTTACCTTGTGGTAATTCGTCTTCTAAGGAATGTCCATCAATGAATTCTTGGACTAGGTAAAATTCTTCGTTTTCTTCAAAGTAGGCTAAAAGTTGGGGAATTTGGTCGTGTTTACCTAGTCTTTCTAATGCTTCTGCTTCTCGCGGAAATAATCGTCTGGCGAGATCTAAATGTTTGGGGTTATGAATGTCTGGTTTCAGTTGTTTGACGACGCATAATGGATTTCCTGGTCGCTGGGTATCTTGGGCGATGTAGGTTTCGCCAAATCCTCCGGCACCTAAAATTTTAATTATTTCGTAGCGACCACCAACTGTTTTGCTGGATGATTCGAGGTCTTGAATGGGAAGTAAGTCGGCTAGATCGTCTTGTTGGCTAATAATTTGTTTAACTATTGGTGAGGTTGCATATCGCTTTAAGGTTTGGTGGAGTAAGAGTTTTTTGACTTTTTGTTGGGCTGCTTCGGTTGTGGAATAGCTAATTCCGGTGAGGGCGATCGCCATTATTGGCATAGCTGTAGGTAAGATTTTGTACCCATGAATAAAGGCGATATAACTGATGCTTCCCCAGGCAATTATGATGCCTGTGGTGTAACTTAGTCTCTTGAAGTTACTTTTTTGTTTGTTGAGTATTATCGCGGCTCCACTAACACCTATTAGCACTAATACAGCTTCTACAAATGAGTTAGGAATTGCTTTGGCGAGTGCTGTTCCTTGCTGTAGGGTGGCGATCGCATTGGCATGAATTTCTACTCCTGGCATATCAGGAGAAAATGGCGTGGGATAAAAATCTTTTAAGCTGGTATCTGTGGCTCCGATTAATACAATTTTGTCTTTAAATTCATGACTGATATTTTGCCATTCTTTTGGCGATAGTACTTGCCAAAAGGAAATTTTATTGAATGTTCCTTTGGGGCCAGAGAAATTTATTAGGTCGCCTTTGGTTGGAGGATGAGCTATTCTAGCTGCTTGCAATGTTGCTTCAGCAAAATCAAATCCTGGTTTTCTCAGTTTCAGGTTGTCGGTGGCTTGCAGTTGGTGTTTATAATTCTCTGCTAATTTCTGACGATAGGCACTACTAAGGCGGTGAATTTTTCCGTTCGGCTCTAATAAATAGTTAATTGAACCCAGAGAAATCGGATTTGTTTGTAATAATGATAACGGTTCTATTAGCTGCACTCTGGGCCCAGTAGGTGTGTTTGATTCGTCGTAAGCTACTGGTAATGTGATTCGACCTGCATATCGCTGTAAGGTTTGTTTTAAGCGGCGATCGTCTGCGGTTCCGTAACTGCTAGGATCGACAAATTCCACGTTTACAGAGACAGATTTTGCCCCCGCTGCCATCAGTTTGTTTATTACTTCTGCATAAGCTGTTCTTTTAAATGGAAAGCCTTGTAATGGCTCTAAGTTACTGTTTTCTTGAGGATTGATTTGATATAATTGCTGGGGAATTGATAATGTGTCGTTGTCGATCGCTAAAATAACAATGTTATCAGGTGGAGCTACTGGCCCTCGGAGTTGAAAAAATAGATTTTGGATTTCATATTCAAAATTTTGTACTAATTTTCCGTTCATTCCGGTAGCGATCGCGGCGGCGGCAGCACACAGTCCTGCAAAAACATGACCCCAACGATTGAAACGTTTACGAGGCGAAGTCTTGACTGTTGGCTTCGAGCTAGTTAATTTGCTTTTTACTGGAGGTAGTTCTGTAGTAGTTTCATCTAAGTTACTGGATAGTAGGGCTGGGTCTAAAGACATATTTTTTCACCTCTTAACATTCACTTGATAATTTATTATTTGTAGTTTTTAATGTTTTGTTGTTTATCCATTCCTTAGAATAGCTACTATTCGGGAAACTTCTTTATTACTAAAGATATATTTTTAGTTTATTATCAATAGTCTGACTTGCTGGCAATTAATTACCAACAGGTCTATTGTGGATTCTCTGGGCGCTATTTAACAATTTAACTCTCTGCTTAGTATAACTGCGATCGGCAGATTATCCACCGCGTCCTTTGCTAAGAAACTCGTATTTTTTTATACAAGTGTTATTATGGACGATCGCAATTGGGAATTTATCTCATTACAATACAGGAGATTTCTTCTTTACTCACTGACTCTACTATTAGTTTTACTATCGAAATATAAAACTTAAATTTATTGATACATTACATACAATAAGTGGTAAATTTAACCAACTACCAATAGCAAATGTTAATGATAGCTCAAAATTAGAATAGCAGGATAGCTAATTTGCTAGTGTCAGCAGTTACTTAATAAAGTGAAGCTTTACTGAAATTGCCCAAAAAGTTATTTAAATAGTTACATAGTTTTAGATTTAGATCGGATACTCAGCAAAGCCAATGGCAGCGGAAAGTTAGCTGATATCCCTCCTCACCTACTTTGAAATGAATAGTTTGGCTTCTTGACCTTGGTACACTTTCTGTCCTAACCTGACTACATTGTTAATTTATGCTTGTCTAGCGCCGATGTAAATCTACTTTCCGATAGTTTACAGTTAGGACTTACCATTGGTTAAGTTACCTTGTAACTCAGACGTAAGTTTACTGTCTAAGCAAGGAAAGCAGAAAACAGAAGCCTGTAGTTGTGTTCAAACATAGCTAGGCTAGTATTACTTAGAAATGTTAAGAGGAAGTAACTGATGGAAAACGACTAACTTAGCCCACTCTACTAAGAATTTCTCTGATTGTTAAACAAGTAGGTAAAAATTTCTTTTTGTCAAGTAGCTTAGTTAGTAAAATAAACTTAGCTGACTCAGAACCCTGAAACAGGTGATACCAGTGGATAGGTTCTCACAGAGCTAGGCTAGAGATAGATAAAAATTCAGTAAATTTACTCGAGGAGGAAAATATGGACTAAGATTACGGCTAACAACCAATCAACGGAATAAATTTAGTAAGGTAGAGTGAAAATTAGGATCGGCAGTCCCAAGTCCACTCTATGAAAGTCAATCCCCTCTAGGAAACTCGATTATATAGACAATTTCTAAGCTGGAAGAAGTATAAATAAAAGTTTGGTTATTTACTAAAAGACTTCTTATTAACTTTGGTGAGGCAGAGTTGCTATAATTGAGTATTCCACTTAAATACTTTTCTACAAATTTTAGCAGTAAGTTTCTATGGCTAATTCCAAGAACCGTCTTTCTATTTTTGTAGACGGGAACAATATGTTCTACGCCCAACAAAAAAATGGTTGGTTTTTCGATCCCCGTCGTGTTTTGCAGTATTTCACTAACGATCCAGATATAAATCTAATCAATGCTTTTTGGTATACAGGATTAAAAGATCCGCAAGATCAAAGAGGATTCAGGGATGCGTTAATTAGTTTGGGTTACACAGTTCGGACGAAGATTCTTAAGGAGTATTACGATGATAGTTCTGGAAGATATTCACAAAAGGCAAATTTAGATATAGAAATCGTTGTGGATATGTTCAATACTGTCGATCAATACGATCAAGTGGTTTTATTTAGCGGAGATGGAGATTTTGAAAGGGCGATCGAACTTCTCCGGTCAAAAAATACTCATATCACAGTAGTTTCTACTGAAGGAATGATAGCAAGAGAATTACGTAATGCCACAGATAGATACATCGACCTAAATGATATTCGCGAACACATTGAGAAAATAGATTATTAATGTTGTCACGCTAATTAGTAATAGATGTTACCTCTAGGTCAAGCATGAATGGTTAAAAAAGTAATAGGTAATTGGTGGATGGTAGTTGCTTGCCAAAAGTCAGTTACCTATTACTTATTCCCAAATGATTAAGTGATGAAAAATTGTTAAGTTTCAATGCTTTTCAGTTACAGGAGGCTGAAAAAAATGAACACCCAACCAGACCGGATTATTATCTTTGATACCACTTTGCGCGATGGGGAACAGTGCCCCGGCGCGACTTTAAATGTAGATGAAAAATTGTTGATTGCCAAGCAATTAGCACGTTTGGGAGTTGATATTATTGAAGCGGGATTTGCGGTAGCGAGTCCGGGAGATTTTGAGGCGGTAAATCGAATTGCCCAAACAGTTGGAACAGCAGATGGGCCAACTATTTGTAGTTTGGCAAGGGCGGTGAAAAAGGATATTCAAACCGCTGCGGAAGCTTTAAAACCTGCGGCAAAACCTCGCATTCACACCTTTATTGCTACTTCTGATATTCACTTGCAATACAAGTTGAAAAAGACGCGATCGGAAGTTTTAGCAATTACCGAAGAAATGGTTGCTTATGCGAAATCCTTTGTGGATGATGTGGAATTCTCCCCAGAAGATGCAGGACGAAGCGATCCAGAATTTTTGTATCAGGTGTTGGAAAGGGCGATCGCAGCTGGCGCAACTACAGTTAACATTCCTGATACTGTTGGTTACACCACACCCGCTGAATTTGGGGGGATAATTAAGGGGATTAAAGAAAACGTTCCCAACATCGACAAAGCGATTATTTCGGTTCACGGACACAACGATTTAGGTTTAGCAGTTGCTAACTTTTTGGAAGCAGTAAAAAATGGTGCCAGACAATTAGAATGTACCATTAATGGTATTGGCGAACGGGCGGGAAATGCTGCTTTGGAAGAGTTAGTAATGGCGCTTCATGTAAGGCGACAATATTACAATCCTTACTTGGGTCGTCCAGTTGATTCGGAAGAATCATTAACTAATATTGACACTCAGCAAATTTACAAAACATCGCGGTTAGTTTCTAATTTAACTGGGATGTTGGTACAACCGAATAAGGCGATCGTAGGGGCGAATGCTTTTGCCCATGAATCTGGCATTCACCAAGATGGAGTGTTGAAAAATAAACTCACTTATGAAATTATGGATGCCCAATTGATTGGTTTAAATAACAATCAAATTGTCTTGGGTAAACATTCCGGTCGTCATGCTTTTGGGGCGCGGTTGAAAGAGTTGGGTTTTGAACTTGCAGAAAGCGAATTAAACAAAGCTTTCATTAAGTTTAAGGAAGTTGCTGACAAGAAGAAAGAGATTTCTGATTGGGATTTGGAAGCAATTGTTAATGATGAAATTCAACAAGCACCTGACCTTTTTAGGGTAGAATTAGTACAGGTTTCTTGTGGTAGTAATGCTTGTCCAACGGCAACAGTAACTTTGCGAACTCCTGAAGGGGAAGAGTTGACTGATGCGGCGATCGGTACTGGCCCTGTTGATGCGGTTTATAAGGCAATTAACCGAGTGGTAAATGTGCCGAATCAGTTAATTGAGTTTTCTGTTCAGTCGGTGACTGCGGGTATTGATGCGATCGGGGAAGTTACTATTCGGTTGAAGTATGGCGATCGGATTTTCTCTGGTCATTCGGCAAATACTGATATTATTGTCGCTTCTGCTCAAGCTTATGTTAATGCTTTGAATCGTCTTTATGCGGCGTTGAAAAAGCAGGAGGAAGCTGATAAAGCTGAGGGAAATACTTCTGCTGCTGCTTCTGTTTAGGTTTTGAAAGGTTAATTTTTGGCACGAAGGGAGGTTTCCTTTCGTGCTTTTTTTAACCACAGATGTCCACAGATGAACACAGATGGTAAATGATTGAATGTATTTAATAATGTTAGAATAAAGAAGAAAATTAACTTAAATTGAGTAAGTTATATGACCGTTGCTCAATCAGCAAAACCTTCTAGTAGTGATATTGCAGTGACATTGAAACGACTTATTGCTCTCCTAGAAGAGGATGAAACAGATGAGTATGGAATTTTACAGCCAAGTCAATCAGCTTTTAAATTGGCGATGCGTTTGGTTGTAGAAGCTTATGAAATAATGGGGGATAGTTTTCCCAGAGCTTCGGCTTCGACGGATGAGCAAGGTAGTATTCGGTTAACATGGAGCAAATTAGAACCTGAATGTGAAGTCCGATTAATCTGCCCTGCCGATGCTAATCAACAAGCGTATTTGTATCATGAATTTGGGGAAAATTACGCTGTTGAAAAAAGTGTGACAACTCCTATTTTAGTTCAGTGGTTAGAATGGCTAAATCAAGTGTGAGAAACTTTGAGCCATTGTCGGAAGATGCGATCGTTTATCGAGCAATACTGCGAAAACAATGGATTGATGAAGACACCGGAAAGGTTAAGTCAGATGCTTATTTTTTGCGACCTAATGAATCCGGGCTTTCTGTCAATTTAGCAAGTGTTTGTTCTCCAGAACAATGTGCTTTGTTATTTCGCAAATGTTACGGGATTGCCAGCCTTGAAGTTGGAAAAATTAGAGAAATTGGTTTGGATGTAGAACAGGATTCCGCAAACCATGCAAATATAATTGGTCTATTACATCGAGAAGATAACTTAGTAGAAGCAGAACGGTTTGCGGGTTTGTTAGCAAGGCGATCGCATATAGTCTGGAAAGCAGAACTATAGTGATAGTTGTAAGTTATCTGTTTTTGCCTGAGTTCTTTTTTAGTACGCAGATGAATGTAGATGAACGCGGATAAACGCAGATGTTGATGTAAACTAGATCCTTTTAACCCTTTGACTACGGTTAATTCAACAACGGTTGATGGTTTTGCACCGATGGAACTTTACGATGTCAATGCAGAACGAGGGGCTTATACTGATATTTATTCATTGGCGGCGACGCTTTATTTTCTATTGACAAAAGAAGTGCCGCCCAGTGCGGAAAAACGCAGCAGAAATAAAGCCAAATTAGTTCCACCAAAACAGATAAACTCGCAAATTAGTGATAAAGTAGATGAAGCAATTCGCAAAGGCATGGCTTTAGCGCCGGAAGAAAGACCCCAAACAATGCAGGAATGGTTAAATTTATTGGGGTTGAAGTCTGCAAAACCTAAATTGCCGAATTGGAATACATTAGAATGGTTGGGGGCAATAGCCGCAATAGCAACAATTTTAGGCGCAATTGTAACAATTTTGGCTTGGTTAAAATCAAATTCGCCACCAACAGAAAATCCCCCCACACCATCGCCACCTGTACAGGTGACACCGAATAAGACACCCGGAGGTTGAAAAACAAGGCACCCGCAGGTTAAAACCTGGGGCGACACAAACTAAGTCCGCCTACGCGGACTAAAATTAAAACCTGCGAAGGCAGGTTTTGTCTGTGTAGATGCGAATTCCATTCGCCATATATTCATCTTAATAACCTGCGAAGGCAGGTTTTGTCTGTGTAGACGCGAATTCCATTCGCCCAATATCTATGCCACAATTTAACTGATTAACCTATTAAAATTCGGTCATGATTTGGCCTAAAGGCAAAAATCTACACGGAAACCGCTATATTATCGAAAGCAAGCTAGGCGAGGGCGGTTTTGGCATCACCTATCTGGCGAAAAACCGAAAAGGCGAATTTGTTGTCATCAAAACCTTGAAAGATGAGGTGATGACTAACCCAGATTTTGCTGATTTTCGGGAAAAATATCAGCATAATTTCCGAGATGAGGCGTTACGAATTGCACTTTGCAGACATCCTCACATTGTTCAAATTGACAATGCGTTTAATGACGAGTCGCTTCCCTGCATTGCGATGGAATATGTTGCGGGGGAGGATTTGTGGAAACGGGTAAAAAATCGCGGTTGTCTGTCGGAAGCGGAAGCTTTGCGTTATATTCGGCAAATTGGAGAGGCGTTAACTGTTGTTCATGATAAAGGTTTGTTGCATCGAGATTTGAAACCACAAAATATTATGGTGCGATCCCCCCAATCCCCCCTTAATAAGGGGGGTGAAGAAGCAGTTTTAATTGATTTTGGCATTGCTAGAGAGTTTATTCCTAATCTTACTCAAACGCATACTTGGGCGGGAACTCCTGGTTTTACACCGCTTGAGCAGTATGATGAACAAGAACGTCGGGGAGAGTTTACTGATGTTTATGCTTTAGCTGCGACGCTTTATTGTTTGTTGACTGCAAAAACTCCGCCTCCTTCGCCTAACAGAGTGGTTAGAGATTCTTTGGTGATACCCAATAATGTTAGTGATTTGGTGCGGAACGGTATTCTTGAGGGAATGAAGTTACAAGCGGAAAAACGTCCGCAGTCGGTAACAGAATGGTTGAGATTATTTGAGTCTGATTCGGATGATTTAAGTTCGGATAGTTCGGATAAAGGGGTAGATTACCAGAGATTACGGGATTTACTCAAGGCGGGAAATTGGCGAGAGGCGGATTTAGAAACTGCTAAAGTAATGCTTAAAGTTGCTGGAAGGGAAAAGGAAGGTTGGTTAGATGTCGAACATATCGAAAATTTTCCCTGTACTGACCTTCGCACCATTGACCGACTTTGGGTAAAATACAGCAATGGGCGCTTTGGTTTTTCTGTACAAAAGCGCATTTGGGAAAGTGTTGGGGGAAAACCTGGAGTTAGTGATTGGGAGATTTACAAGAAGTTTGCCGATCGCGTAGGCTGGTATGAGATGAAAAAAGACAACTGGAAATCATACGAAGACCTCACCTTCTCCCTCAATGCCCCTGGGGGGCATCTCCCTGCCCGGTTGGTGTTGTCAAGACCATGGCTTCGGCGGATCTCATCTCTTCTCTCGCGTCGAGACTTGTAAATTGTAACCTATAAGGCTTTCGGAAAATTTTTAAGAATTGCAACAGAGGGAATTTCCTCGAAGCTATGAGGATTCTGGCTTTCCGATACCTGGCACTGAGGTCGGATAATAAGAATTAGCCTGAACAAACTTTTCTGCCACCTCTGCAATTTCCGGGTCAGTTGCTTCCCACTCGCCCCAAGGAAAGCACATCTGTCCAGGGGCGGATTTTTTGGCTTTGCATTTAATTTTCATTCCCGCTAACAGACGACTACCCCAATGATTTTTCTTGTCTGATTTTGGTTGAGGGCGGTATTTTTTACAGAAACCCCGATATTTAGCGGCGCATTCATCCAGCGTTTTACCGAGAGACAAAAAAGCAGGATGCCATTGCGTAATGCCATCATCGCCTAATCTGTCGTGAATGCCATAATTGCTGAAGTCGTAAAAAAACCCTTGTTGGATTCCCTCTGCTTTCGGGTTGGCGTGAATGTAGCGTAAAGTATTTAAAGCCCTGCGCTTATCGGTATTAGGAAAACCCGTACTGTGATAGCGTTTTTCCCAAAAATGCCCAGTCCGATTCAGCATTCGATTAAAACACATCGCAGTGTACCAATTCAACCAGTGCATAATTTTCGGTAAATCTTCTGGTTGTGCTGGTTGTAGCAAATAATGAACGTGATTGCTCATTATACAAAGAGCATAGAGTTTAAATTGGTATTTGTCCTGTGCTTTTTTAATGGCGTAAAGAAACACTTCTCGACATTCTAATCGTGTTAGGCGAAACTCACGGTTGTTGCAGCGAGTGGTGATGTGATAGGAGTATCCTGATAGTAGTTGACGTTGCTGCCGAGGCATGGTTATGGTTTCAAAAATTGGGAACCTATCAAAAGTTAATTCTACTCTCTCAGTTTTGTTAAACGAATTAGGAGAAGAATGCGAAACAGTACTATTTCTACTAACACAACTAAAATTACCTAATCTAACAGACGATCAAAAAGGCGATATTCTAGCTGAACTAACTGGCGCAGTCTCTCACTTGCACGTACATACAGAAGATTTACCCGATTTAATTGGGGATGAAATTGAAACTTTACCCGATGAAGAAGAGGTTTAAAAATGTCAGGAATATCAAAGTTGTAGGGTGCGTCAGACCATAAATCTACTCAACAGTATCAAGGTTTGAATTTCTGACGCACCCTACTGTTAGAATCTACCGCTGATAAACATTCCCTCTAAAAATCTCCATAAACGCAAAGGAATCAGAATTTTTCACCTCTTGAAACCCAAATTGTCGATAAAGTTCCTGTGCGTCTTTTGTCGCTAACAACCATCGGCGCAAACCTTGTAATTCGGGATGCTGTAACATTGTTTCAACTAACCATTTACCCAAACCTAAACCGCGATATTCTTCTAAAATAAACACATCAGAAAAATAGGCAAAAGTCGCATAATCTGTAATTAATCTACCAAATCCTACTTGTTTATCACCTTCATAAACTCCAAAACAGAAAGAGTTGTCAATACATTTTTGCACAACTGATAAAGGTATATTTTGCGCCCAATAGGAGTTATTTAGGAAGTTGTGAATTGTTTCTATGTTCAATTTCCCTTTGTCTGTGCTGATGGAAAATCGATTTTTTAACTCTTCATTCATTTTTGCTTAAGAAAAAGTGGAAATGGGAAGTTTCATTATATATTAATTGTTAAGGCGATCGCATAGTTGTCAAATACGATCGGAATAGATAGTTTTAAATTATTTTTTAGTGGTGCGATCGCAGCTAGAAAATCATCAGAATATTTTAGACATTTTCTGTCTGATTGCTTACTCCTCTAACAATCGCTCCATAATTGCATAAATATCTTTTTTATTTCCCTCTTTGCGCCTGCCAATAGCTACCACTAAAACTACCACTCGCTCTTGCAAAATTCGATAAATAATGCGGTATCGCTGACCGACAGCCCGCACGCTAAAATAACTTTGAAGCTTATCTACTAAAGGTTTACCTTGTTTTTCTGGATCGGTTTTCAGTTTATTGATGCGATCGCTCAATGCTTGCTGTTCCCGCCGATCTTTGACTTCTGCTAGCATTTCTAATGCTAAGGGAGTCAGTTCAATTGTGTATTCTAAATTGTTTTGGTTTGGACTTGTCATAGTCCTAATTTCCTTTTAGCTTCCTCCCAAGAAATTGTTTCTCCTCGTTCTGCTTGGACTATACTTTCTTTCAGTCGATTGGCGAACTCAGAATCAGACAGAATATCAAGAGTTTCTAAAATAGATGTTAGCTGCTCATAGCTAATAACTGCCATCACAGGTTGACCGTTATTGGTGACGATCGCCAAATCATCAGTCAACTCATCTGGTAATTCTGGCAGTTTTTCTTGTGCTTCACTAATAGTTAAATACTTAGCCATTTATTTATTTTAGCAATAAATTGAGAACTAAAACCCTGAGTACGATTAACTACAATTGGCTTAACTTCATCGGGATCGGCTTTCTTTTTTTTTCTTCTTTGTCAATCCCCAACTCCTGTTGAAGTTCTGCGATAGTTTGAGGTTCAATTTTTCCTGTTTTAGACTCTTCGATCGCATCCATTAACCGACGGGCATTTGCAGGCGATCGCAAAAGGTAAACCGTCTCAACCAAACTTAGCAAATCTGACTCAGCGATCAATGCTACATTTTCACCTTCACGACGGTTAATGATATAGACCTGACGATTTTCTACTACCTGGTCTAACAAATTTAAAAAATCATTTTTTGCATCACTTGCAGATGTTATTTTGTAAGATAGCATTAGTTAATGTACAGATTAATTGAATTCTATTATACAACTATATTCAACTTTTTACAAGCTCCTGATTTTTTTAATTTAGCAATTTTTCGACTAAATAACAATACTAGGAACTTCGCGATCGCTTACAATAAAATTAGCCCAATTTCACCGATCAATATGGCAGAAAAAACATCCACCTTACAAAAAGCAATTGAAGTAGTAGAAGCATTATCTCCCGACGAACAAGCTATTCTGATCGATATCATCGATAAGCGACTCAAACAACAGCGTCGCGAACAACTATTGCAAGAAGTGGCAGAGTCGGAACGAGATTATGCTTTAGGTAATGTGCATCGAGGTTCAGTTTCATATTTATTAGCGGAGAGGGATAACCGTTATGACATCAAATTTAACTAAAGAAGAAATCAAAGAAATGATTTTCCAGCTACCTGTCGAACAACTTATTGCACTGATGGCAGATATTGAGGAAAGAGTGGAAAATCTCACAATGATGCAGTTAGCAGAAACAGGATTTGCCGAGTGGAACGATCCAGAGGAAGATATTTATAATGACGAAACCTAATCCTACAGAAATTTGGTTAGTGCGGTTTCCATTTAGCGATCTAACTTCCACAAAACTCAGACCTGCTCTTGTTTTAGCAGTTCATAGAGAAGAATTCATCATTTTGGGTATTTTCTCAAAAGTACCTGTTGACCAATTACGCGATACTTGGGTTTTAATTGACGAAAATCATCCCGAATTTTCCCAAACTGGTCTGAAAAAGCAATCTTTAATTAGAGCAGATAAAATTGCAACTGTAAGTGAATCAATATTTCAGAAACAGTTAGGGATATTACCAACAGATATTCAGATTTTAGTACAAGAGGCTTTGAAAAAAGCTCTTGGCATTGCTTTTTAAGTCTTCATTCATTTTTGCTTAAGAAAAACTGGGAATGGTAATTTTCATTATATATTTTTTTTAGAACGCAGATAAGTGCAGATAAACGCAAATGAACGCAGATGATTTTTCTGATTCTATGTCTTGGGAAAGGGTTAGGGAAACTTTCAAAAAGATTTGGGGTTATGATGATTTTCGTCCGCCACAAGGCGAGGTAATTCGTTGCTTATTGGAACGGAAAGATGCAATGATTATTATGCCCACTGGTGGGGGAAAGTCGATTTGTTTTCAGCTTCCGGCTTTGCTACAAACTGGGTTAACTTTAGTAGTTTCGCCTTTGGTAGCTTTGATGGAAAATCAGGTGCAAGAGTTGCGTCAGCGGAAGTTACCCGCAGCACTTTTACATAGTGAGTTATCGACTGGTGAACGCAAGCGAATTTTAGCAGCTTTGGAACAACAAAAGTTAAGATTACTGTATGTTTCTCCTGAAACTTTGCTGAGTAAACCTGTTTGGGAACGGTTAGCGCAACCACAGTTAAAAATTAATGGGTTGATATTAGATGAAGCACATTGTTTGGTGCAATGGGGTGATACTTTTCGCCCAGCTTATCGAAGGTTGGGAACGGTAAGAGATGCTTTACTTAAGGATAAACCATTGGGTAGTAAAATGGCGATCGCAGCTTTCACCGCAACCGCAGATCCTTTCGCCCAAAAAACTATTCAAAACGTATTACAATTACAACAACCAGAAATTTTCCGCCTCAACCCTTATCGAGATAATCTCAACTTAAAAGTTCAAATCGCTTGGACACCTTGCGGACGGAAACATCGACTGCTAAAATTTATTCAAGCCAGACCAAAACAAGCGGGTTTAGTATATGTGCGAACTCGCAAAGATAGCGAAGAACTTGCCGAATGGTTGCGAAAAAAAGGTTGCACAACTGCAGCTTATCACGCAGGTTTACATCCCCAAGAACGGCGCGAAATGGAAAGAGATTGGATTTCGGGAAAAGTACCTTTTGTTATTTGTACTTCCGCGTTTGGAATGGGGATAAATAAACCGGATGTTAGGTGGGTAATTCATTTTCAACCACCATTATTACTTTCGGAATATGTGCAAGAAATTGGACGGGCGGGGAGAGATGGGAAAGTTTCCCAAGCGTTATTATTAATGAGTGAACCGACGGGATTTTTAGATTCTGGGGATAAGCAAAGACGGGAGTTTTTTGAGGGGAAATTGCGATCGCAACAACGACAAGCCCAACAACTATTAAACAAACTACCTAAACAAGGCAATATTAATGAAATTTCCCGCAAATTCCCCGAAGCTGCAATAGCTTTATCCTTGTTACATAGTATGAATAAATTATCCTGGCTTGACCCTTTTAATTATAGCATTAAACCAGGGGAAAAAAGCCAAAGTTCTAATCAATTCGACGCAGCGAAACAGATGGAGAAATATTTGCAAACTCGCCAATGTCGCTGGCAATTTCTGTTAAACGCCTTTGGCTTTTCCCAAGAAGCACAGAAGATGAAATGTGGACATTGTGATAACTGCCGGAAGAGGGGACTGGGGACTGGGGACTAGGGACTGGGGCGTTTTTTCAAGGTTATCCATTAGATTGAGATCCCCCTAAATCCCCCTTAAAAAGGGGGACTTTGAACTTTGCCCCTTAAAAAAGGGGGACTTTGAACTTTGCCCCTTAAAAAAGGGGGACTTTGAACTTTTTACTTCCTCTTTTTAAGGTAAATTTTTAAATTCTTACTCCCCCCTTTTTAAGGGGGGTTGGGGGGGATCTCAGGATTAAAAACAGACCAAAAAGACTGGAAATATAGAATAAATTGAAGTTACTTATTTCTCCTTTTTTCCCAATCCCCAATCCCCAATCCCCAGTCCCTAGTCCCTCATCAAAACTGCCGCAAAAAGCGCAAATCGCTACTATATAAACGGCGAATATCATCAAGTTGGTGCAACAATAAAGCGACTCTTTCTACCCCAAAACCTGCGGCAAAACCTGTGTAAGTTTCAGGATCGTAACCAACAGATTTGAGCACATTTGGATCGATCATTCCACAACCCATAATTTCCAACCATTTACCTTTCCATCGCATATCAACTTCGGCGGAAGGTTCAGTAAATGGGAAATAACTGGCGCGGAAACGAATTTCCATTTCTTCACCGAACATTTGATGCAAAAACTCTTTGATTGTGCCTTTCAAATCGGTGAAAGTTAGGTTTTCATCAACAGCGAAAAACTCAATTTGGTGGAAAACTGCGGTGTGGGTAGCGTCAACAGTATCCCGCCGATAACAACGCCCAGGCGCGATGATTCTGATTGGTGGATCGTTCTCTTCCATATAATGAATTTGAATGTTGGAAGTGTGAGTTCGCAACAAATTTCCATCAGGTAAATAGAGAGTATCCTGCATATCACGGGCGGGGTGATCTGGGAGGAAATTTAAGGCTTCAAAATTATAGTAATCGGTTTCCATTTCTGGGCCAGTTTCCACAGTGTAGCCCATCCCGACGAAAATATCGATCGCCCTATCAATAGTACTATTAATCGGATGTACTCGACCTTGCGGGCGATAAACAGCGGGCATTGTAACATCAATAGTTTCTGCTTCCAACCGCGCTTGAATTTCCGCTGCTTGTAAAGATGATTTCTGACTTTCTAAAGCAGTTTGCAAAGCTTCTTTAACTTCGTTCGCTAACGCGCCAATTTTCGGACGTTCTTCTGGGGAAAGTTTACCCAAACCTCCTAAAATTTGGGAAAGTTGACCTTTTTTACCTAAATAGGCAACTCGCAATTCTTCGAGTTGGGGTAAAGTATTAACAGCGGCGATCGCTTTTTGCGCGTCAACTTTTAACGCTGTTAGTTTTGCCTCTAATTCATTCGGCTGATTCGTCATGCTAATCTATTGTCAAACAGAAGGGGAAAAGTGTGGGTAAACACAACCTATCGCTACCAGTTTAAGAGATTTTCGCTCTTTTTTTAGAACTGCGGTTGATCCGAAGCTCACGATCTCTGAAAATCAAAATATGAAACTCTTAATCAGTAACGATGATGGTATTTTCGCACTTGGCATCCGCACCTTAGCCAATACTTTGGCAGAGGCAGGCCATGATGTTAGTGTAGTATGTCCTGACCGCGAGCGATCGGCAACCGGGCATGGTTTAACCCTACACGATCCCATTCGCGCCGAAGTGGTAGAATCAGTTTTCCATCCCTCGGTAAAAGCTTGGGCAAGTTCGGGAACACCTTCCGATTGTGTGAAATTAGGCATTTGGGCATTATTAGATAGCCCTCCCGACTATGTACTTTCCGGCATCAATCACGGTGCAAATTTAGGCACAGATATTTTATATTCGGGAACAGTTTCCGCTGCAATGGAAGGAGTAATTGAAGGAATACCCGCAATCGCTTTTAGTTTAACTAGTTTTACCCACCGAGAATTTCAACCTGCGGCGAATTTTGCCAAACTTTTATTAGATCGTTTAGCAAAAAAACCATTACCACAATTAACGTTGTTAAATGTTAACGTACCGCCTGTAAAATGGGAAGAAATTGGCGGAGTAGCAATCACTCGCCAAGGAATACGTCGCTACTTTGACGTATTTGAAAAACGCATCGATCCTCGCGGTAAAACTTACTATTGGTTAA
Organism: Floridaenema fluviatile BLCC-F154; assembly: GCF_041929135.1. Lineage (NCBI taxonomy): Bacteria > Bacillati > Cyanobacteriota > Cyanophyceae > Aerosakkonematales > Aerosakkonemataceae > Floridanema > Floridanema fluviatile. The sequence continues at coordinate 17,452 of NZ_JBHFNS010000091.1, forward strand.
CCGGAGAAGTACAGGAAGAAATCGAATCCCAAACCCATCCTTTTTTACCACCAGAAATTCTCACAGATGTAGAAGCAATCCGCAAAAATTGTATCACCATCACCCCATTGCAATATGACTTAACTTACGGTTCAGGATTGCAAGATTTACAAAAATGGGGAAAGATAACAGACGATTGGCAACTAGGAAATATTCCCTCTTAATCTAACTCAAAAATGACCAACCAACTAACAATGCAATTAGACTTCGTACCCGTTGAAGAATTTTATTTTGCCCTCACCTTAGCCGTCAAAACCTTAGAAGATATCGATCGACCAGGTTTAGCCGAAACAGTAGGAAACCGCCTCAAAGAAAAATTCGGTCAATCCTCCACAGTAGCAGCAGCAAAACAAAACAACTTTAACTATGTATTTCGCATTCAAGGAATAGATAACACCCCCGCCAATCAATTAGTTATTTCCCTCTCTGACTGGCAAGGAAAATTACGCTTCAGCAGCGATTATGGTTGGACACTTGACGTAAATCGCCACCCAGTTCGCACCGAAAAATTTGACCAAAGACCAGAATTTTGCCAAAAGCTAAAATTCTATTTTCAAGACTTACTCCAAGTTCCCATAATTCAAGAATAAAAACTTAGCAGATAGACACAGATCAAGAAAAACATCTGCGTTTATCTGCGTTTATCTGCATTCATCTGCGTTCTAATCAAACCTAATCAACGCATGAAAATCCAAATAAAAACCTTCACCGTAAACAAACGCTTCCCCTTAACCATCAGTAGAGGAACAACATCCCAAAGCACAAACATTTGGGTAGAAATCGCCGCCGAAGGAATCACCGGATGGGGAGAAGCTTCACCTTTTTCTATTGGCAACTCCCCGCAAAAAACCCCATTTCTCCAAGAAACTCTCCAACAAATCGCCCCTAAATTAGAACAATTTCACCCTTCCCAAAGACAACAAATAGAACAAGTTTTTATTGAAACCAAATTACCTTCAGCCGCCTGTGCAGCAATAGACGTAGCATTACATGATTGGATGGGAAAAAAAGCAGGTTTACCCCTGTGGAAATTGTGGGGTTTAGACTGTAATAACATCGTTCCCACCTCAGTTACAGTTGGCATCAACACCCCCGAAGCTGCGGTACAAAGAGTGCGAGATTGGATAAACTTTCTCGATGCCAAAGTATTTAAAATAAAACTAGGAAATCCCCAAGGAATCGCAGCCGATCGATCCATGTTTACCGCAGTTTACCAAGAAGTACCCCAAGCAAAATTTAGCGTCGATGCTAATGGCGGTTGGAGTTGGGAAGATGCGGTAAAAATGTGTGAATGGTTAGCCGAATATGGCGTTACATACATTGAACAACCTTTAGAAAAAGGAGAGGAAAAAAACCTACTAGAACTCAAGCAAAAATCCCCGCTTCCCATCTTTGTCGATGAAAGTTGTTTTACCAGCAAAGACATTCCCAGTTTAGCAGATAAAGTAGATGGAATCAATATTAAATTGATGAAATCTGGCGGATTAACTGAAGCAATGAGAATGATTAATACAGCCAAAGCTTGCGGATTAAAAATAATGTTTGGTTGTTATTCTGATAGTTCCCTAGCAAATACCGCCCTTTCCCACCTTGCGCCATTAGCAGATTATTTAGATTTAGATAGTCACCTAAATTTACTAGACGATCCCTTCAAAGGTGCAATAATTAAAGAAGGACGTTTATTACCCAATGACTTACCAGGATTGGGGATAAGCTATTACGCATTTAAATCACTTATTAATGAGTAGGGTGCGTCAAACGGTAAAGCCTGATATAGAAAGGAAAATATCTAAATCTGACGCACCCTACAATATGACTTTTAAATGCGTAACGGCTTAGCAACAGAGGGTAAAGAAATTTCTTAATCACAAGGCAAAAAGCTATGCAACAACATTTATTTAAGTCTCGCCGTCAAACTCTGAAAATTTCTTTTGTTTATCTGTTTTTCTTATTTTTCGCTTTCACTCAAGGAACCTTAGCAGCGATGACGAAAATTAATCAAAACTTGCTAATAGGTGAATGGAGTACACCGGGAAAATGTAATCAAAGTCGTTATATTTATACCCGCAAAGGTCAATACATTTGGATGCAGAAAAAGAATGGACGTTGGCAAACTTCCTATCAAGGAATTTATGTAACATCTCCGCAAAACCCCAATTCTATTATCATTGGTGATGGCCCAAATATGGGAGGTTCTGTAGTAGATATCCATGAACTAACCCGCAGAACTTTGAAGGGAGAATGGAACGCTAACGCCAGTGAAGGATTAACATTTGATAATCCCGAAGATGCGAAATTTTCTTATGTTAGATGTTCTGGGAGTGTTTTGAAAAAATAAGACTCGGCGGTTAAAACCGCGTCTACACAAACAAAGTCCGCCTACGCGGACTAAGGTCGAGTAATTCATTCAATTATAAAAGTGATTAACTATGCTGCAACCTAACCAAAAATTAGCTATCTTACTTCATGAAGGAATTACGGGTACTAATGGTAAAACTGGATTAGCACTTTTACGCTATAGTCGATCGCCAATTGTAGCAGTAATCGACCAAGAATCAGCCGGAAAATCTCTCCCCAAACTAACAGGAATTCCTCACAATATACCAATTGTAGCATCAGTAGCAGAGGCGCTTTCTTACCATCCCGATGTATTAGCAATTGGCATTGCACCTTCTGGGGGAATTTTACCAGATCCTTGGTTACAAGAAATTAGACAAGGGGTAGCTGCTGGTTTATCGGTGATGAATGGGTTACACACTGTATTAGGCAAAGATCCAGAGATTCAAAAGTTAATAAAACCCGAACAATGGATTTGGGATATACGTCAAGAACCTGCGGGTTTAGGTGTTGGTAGTGCAAAGGCGCGATCGCTATCTTGCCTTCGTATTTTAGCCGTTGGAACTGATATGGCAGTTGGCAAAATGTCAACTACTTTGGAGTTAAATAAAACCGCACAAAACCGAGGATTAAAATCAAAATTCCTGGGAACTGGACAAGCAGGAATTATGATTTCAGGTGAGGGAATACCTTTAGATGCGGTGCGAGTTGACTTCGCTGCTGGCGCAGTTGAACAGTTAGTAATGCGTCATGGCGAAGCAAATGAAATTCTGTTTGTAGAGGGACAAGGTTCGCTTTTACATCCAGGTTCGACGGCAACTTTACCACTTTTGCGCGGTTCTCAACCCACACATTTAATATTAGTACATCGGGCAGGACAAACACACATTCGCAACCTTCCTCATGTTGTGATTCCGCCTTTAAAAGAGGTGGTGAAATTGTATGAAAGTGTGGCTTTTTGTGCGGGTGCTTTTGCTGAGGTTAGGGTGAGTGCGATCGCACTGAATACCGCACATTTGGATGAGGAAAGGGCTGGAAGTGCGATCGAGCAAGTTAAGATAGAAACAGGTTTGCCTTGTACAGATGTAGTGCGTTTTGGGGCTGATTTGTTGTTAAATGCAGTTTTGAATTGAACCGCGAAGACGCATTAGGCGAAGCCTTCCCGAAGGGTAGAACGCGAAGGGAAGAGGGAGGAGAGAGATAATATTTAAAGGGAAGTGAATTATGAATGTTCTGATTAAAACTACAAGTGCAAAGTAAGTTACTGTGCTTTGAAAATGGCGATCGCACTTTCTCCAAAATGCGATCGCCCTAATCACTCCTATTTGTACACCAATCTTCCTTCAATTTCGCTATCTAGAAGTTGATTAGAACTGAGATATTCTTCCAGAACTTGTTGTGCAGATGTTGTCACTACTCTGGGAGTACCGAGTTCTTCAGCTGTCATGTTTAGACTAATTCCTGAATTTTTGTAATGATATTCTTGGAGACAAACCGCGTATTGTGCATCGTCTTGTACAGGATTGCCATTAATGCTTAAAGATTCTAATTTCTTGTCAGCATCATTGTAAACTGCCTGAACTCCTTTATTCAATTGGAAACAATTACCTTCGCCAGGGATTCGGTTCTCTGTTCTCATAATGTAGCTAAAAATGTGTTTCAGCTGTGCCCCAGTAATTTTCACTTTATAAAGCGGCCCATCATAAGGGTAAACTTTTTTCAAATCCCCTAATGTTACCAATGGCCCTAATTCTGATCCCCGGATCGAACCACTTCCAATCAAGACTACATCCAGCAGATCTATTTGGGCAAAAATATCAGTAATTAAATTGCCCAATGCAGTTTCTTCTTCACGCTTAGGATGAGTTAGTTGACGTGCTAATCGGCTAACAATTCGATTATATTTGCGATCGACTTCTTCTTTATAGGTAGCAATAAAGTTTTCCAAAACAACATCTGGCTCTGCTACAGTGTTATTTATAGGAACTAGCTGCCACTTCCATTCCACAATGCTGTTAGTATCATCATCTACTACAATATCGAAACGTCCAATTTGATCTGTTCCTACGGCAGCTTGTGCGATCAAAATGTTGTTAACCTGTGCAGGTTGTTCTAAAAATGTATGGGAATGTCCGCCAATGATCATATCCACACCCCATGCTGGATCTAGCATCGCCGCTAGTTTTTTATCTTCTTCAAAACCAATGTGAGTGAGCAGAATTGTGAGGTCAATATCCTCGTTTTTATAAGTATTGCAAATTTTTCCAACTTCTGCGGCAGCATCTTCCAAACCAACAAAAGTACTAATACTTGTGTCTAGTTTTAAAGCTTTCAGAACTTCTTCAGTCACAATGCCAATGAACATGATATCAAATCCATCAACATTCAGGATTAGATAGGGATTCATCAATCGTTTGCCGTACTTTTTGATATACAAGTTAGCATTGACGATCGGAAAATTTGCCATCTTTTCCAGAAACAATAAATGCGGAAATCCATAATCTAATTCATGATTACCCAGCGTCACTACATTTGGCGCTAGGTAGTTCATAATTTCTATAGTTGAAAGTCCCTTAAATTCCGTATCAATCATCGAACCCTGGAGCATATCTCCAGAAATCACATAAAGCGTGTTTTTCTCTTCTTCACGTACCTTATTAATATATCCAGAAAGTAGCGACAGTCCACCTATTAGATTACCTTCTCCACTCTTCGCTTCTGCGAGAAAGTCTCCGTGCATATCATTAGAGTGTAGAATCGTAAACTTTTTGAAACGCTCGGTAGTGATCATCAATTTTTGCCTCTAAAGTTTGTGGTACTGGAAAACTAGCCAGTTCATTTTCAGCAGTCCTATTTCAGAAAATTTAGCTGTAAAAGCAACCATTTTTTCTAGGACTACTAACAAACTAACTATATTTTTTCAAACTCTAATATACTACTTACGACACATATTATCTGTAAACTTTTTATAAATTTACCCTTAGTAATTTTGACTAAACCTGATTAACTTAAACTACTAGCAGCAAAAATTTGAGCAGCAGTTAAGTTTAATTCGGTAAATATCGGGGAAGGGATGCGATCGCTCTCCCGAAAAGTCCCAATTTCTACATAAACATTATTTACTAGCTCTAAAACTAATACAGTTTCTAATTGTGGATCGACAATCCAATATTCAGGAATTCCCCGATCTTGATATTGTATTCTTTTGGCAATATAATCTCTATCTCTTTGTAATTCTCCCGGACTTACTACTTCTATTACTAACAAAGGTGGATTCATTTCAAGTCGGATTGTATTCCGGTTTTTTAATTGTTGAATATGTTCTTCTCGAATTACAGTCAAATCAGGATAGCGGTTTTTCGGTTCTCCTCTAACTTCTAATTCTAAACCATGTCCCCTAACCCTACGATGACCAACAATTGATAATAGTATAGAAAATAAAAAATTGGCAATTTCTACATTAAATCCTGACTCTGGTGGCATGGCAATTAATTCTCCATTAAATAGCTCATAGAAGTTTTCTGTTCCATCATCGAAGGCGAGGTATTCTTCAAAGCTTTGAAATCGCAGTTTAGCTTGAGTCATGGTGTGATTAGTGCTATGCACAGGCGGCGAGAAAGTTACTGCTGTGAATTTTGCCTTTATTTTAAGATATTGTTGAGGAAAAAGTCAGGGGAAAAGAAACAAAGTGTTAAGGGCTATTGAATTTTGTAACTATTGCTTTGTTTGAGGAACGGTAATCCCTTAGACTGATTTCCATTGAAATTTTGGGAATAAATAGAGATATGCAAATCGAAAATTTGCACTGGCATGATTATTTACTTTTAGCTTCTTTTATTGGCTCTATTGCTGGGCTTTGGCTAATTAATAGCAACAAGCCAACTCAAGTAAATGAGAATGAAGAAACGGAGCGATCGCTCTTTTTAATGATCTTCACTTACTGGATAGTTTATTGCCTTGCTGATTTTTCTCAAAAGCTGCAATTACCTGATTGGGATGTTTTATTGATGAGTTTGCAGATTACCGCAGCTATCTCTTACTTTTTGACAGTTTGTTGTGTAATGATTCTCCCTTTACACCGCTTCTCTTTACAGCAAGTAGCAAAATAATTATTAATAGCTATCCATAATCGATCGGGACATTTTAGTGAAGTCAAGCAACAGCGAATACATTTGTCCCGGTAATAGTTGGTAGTCTGATTAATTATCAAATCGCAAAGTATCAATTGATAAGCAGCAATTTTTCATCTCATTTCATAGCTTGAAAAATTGCTGCTTCTAATTCATCTTGTTGACAGCTAGTAATAATAAAAACTTCCTGAAAAGTTTTACCCTGGCGAGCAATTAATTTAAATCCACCACGGATTGGCACCGAAACTTTTAATTGCAAGCGAGGGGAATGTCCTTTAGCTCTACCGATTACGGCGGGAGTAATTGTTTGAATGCCACTATACTTAGCGAGACGTTCCAAAACGGCAATTAAACCGGGAATGTGGGTGGAATGAGTGAGAACTAACCTACCGCCGGGGGAGTTATTCATATTTTGATGTTTATGCTGCTTCTAGAGGAGCCATTGTTAATCCAGCACGACTCAATTGCTGATGATAGAGTTCCGCTTGCTCTTGAGGGCCAACCCAAACAATAGCTTGACCTTCATAGTGTACCTGATTTGTGAGTTCCCAAGCGCGATCGCTCGACATCCCAGGAATATACTTCACCAAACAATCATGAACGTGCTGAAAAGTATTTAAATCATCATTCAGCACAATTATTTTGTAATTGGGGTAAAGCTTGCGGTTAACTTGACTAGCGCGTTCAGGAGCTTGAGTTGGCGCTGTTGCCATCCCAAAGATTGCTGCTGAAAGTATTTTAGTCATGGTGCAGTTCCCGAATTACTTAATAAATTGATACAACTACTTATCATCTATATTAATGGAGAACTGACAAAGCTGAGTAAAATCCCAAATTTTTAGTTTTTACTCAAAACTCTATTAATCAAAAATCCCCCACCCAAAGGGCAGGGGATTTATTTAATTACCTAACTACGAGGCGATTTTCAGTTAACTCCCATCAACCGAACTTACCAGCAGTAGAGGCAATTACAAAGGCTGCGTAGGTGAGGACATAACCCACAGCGAAGTGAGCTAAACCAACCAAACGAGCTTGAACGATCGACAAAGCAACTGGCTTGTCTTTCCAACGAACTAAGTTCGCCAGAGGAGTACGTTCGTGCGCCCAAACTAGGGTTTCGATCAACTCTTGCCAGTAACCGCGCCAGCTAATCAAGAACATGAAGCCAGTAGCCCAAACTAAGTGTCCGAAGAGGAACATCCAAGACCAGACTGCCAGGTTGTTCATGCCGTAGGGGTTGTACCCGTTGATCAACTGAGCAGAGTACAGCCAGAGGTAATCACGCAACCAGCCCATGAGGTAAGTAGAAGACTCATTGAACTGAGCTACGTTGCCTTGCCAAATACCCAGATGCTTCCAGTGCCAGTAGAAGGTTACCCAACCAATGGTATTCAGCATCCAGAACATAGCGAGGTAGAAAGAGTCCCAAGCAGAGATGTCGCAAGTACCACCACGACCAGGGCCATCGCAAGGGAAGGCATAGCCGAAGTCTTTCTTGTCGGGCATCAGCTTAGATCCCCGTGCATCCAACGCACCTTTAACCAAGATTAAGGTGGTGGTGTGCAAGCCGAGTGCGATCGCATGGTGTACCAAGAAATCGCCAGGGCCAATAGTTAAGAACAGAGAGTTGGTGCCAGAGTTAATTGCATCCAACCAGCCAGGTAGCCAAACGTTACCGTGATTGGGCCAAGCAGTAGAAGCAATACTATCTGGATTGGACAACAGAGTGTCCATGCCATACAACACTTTACCGTGAGCCGCCTGAATGAACTGAGCGAATACAGGCTCAATCAGGATTTGCTTCTCAGGAGTACCGAAAGCAACCACTACATCGTTATGTACATACAAACCGAGGGTGTGGAAGCCCAGGAACAGAGAAACCCAACTCAGGTGAGAGATAATGGCTTCTTTGTGTTGCAACACGCGATCCAATACGTTGCCTTTGTTTTGCTCGGGGTCATAGTCCCGCACCCAGAAGATAGCTCCGTGGGCGAAAGCACCAACCATGAGAAAACCAGCAATATATTGGTGGTGAGTGTACAACGCTGCTTGTGTTGTGTAGTCCTGCGCCATGAAAGCGTAGGGAGGCAACGAGTACATATGTTGCGCCACCAGAGAGGTAATTACACCCAAGCAAGCCAGGTGCCAACCCAATTGGAAGTGCAGAGAGTTGTTATAGGTGTCGTAAATGCCTTGGTGAGGCATATTGAACGGCCCTTCAACTTTGGTGCCAAAGAAATCCTTGGCATTCATCATGTCTTTGATGCTGTGACCAATCCCGAAGTTCGTCCGGTACATATGACCAGCGACGATAAACAGAACTGCGATCGCCAAATGGTGATGTGCAATATCTGTTAACCACATGGATTGAGTCTGAGGATGGAAACCACCCAAGAAAGTCAAGATTGCCGTACCAGAACCCGTTGCTGTACCAAATACATGATTAGCAGTATCTGGAGAAGCTGCGTAAACTCCCCAATTTCCAGTGAAAAAGGGCATTAGACCAGCTGGGTGAGGCATGGTGCTCAGGAAGTTATCCCAACCTACGTGCTGTCCGCGAGATTCGGGGATGGCAACGTGGATCAAGTGACCAGCCCAAGCTAGAGAGCTCACACCGAACAGACCAGCCAAGTGGTGGTTCAGACGAGATTCAGCATTCTTAAACCAAGACAAGCTGGGGCGGAACTTCGGCTGTAAGTGCAACCAACCTGCGAACAGGAATACAGCTGCCAACAGCAGTAAGAACAACGCACCTTGGTACAGGTCGCCGTTTGTCCGCATCCCGATGGTGTACCACCAGTGATAAACACCTGAGTAGGAAATATCTACTGGATAGTTAGCACCAGCTTGGGTGAATGCTTCAACCGCTGGTTTACCGAATTGGGGGTCCCAAATCGCGTGAGCAATGGGACGGACGTTTAGCGGATCTTTGATCCACTGTTCAAAGTTGCCTTGCCAAGCAACGTGGAACAGGTTACCGGAGGTCCACAGGAAAATGATTGCGATGTGACCGAAGTGGGAGGCGAAGATCTTTTGATAAAGATTTTCCTCCGTCATGCCATCATGGCTTTCAAAGTCGTGGGCTGTAGCAATCCCGTACCAAATCCGACGAGTAGTCGGGTCTTGAGCAAGGTCTTGGCTAAATTTGGGGAATTTTGTTGCCATAAGCCTTGATGAATGCTTGATCTTGCTTAAATCATCAACGACGTACTAAGCTTCTGGGTTCTGAATTCTGCAATTTTGAGTTAAGACAAAACTTGGTAACTCAAAACCCAGAAGCTGTTTCCGTGCTCTTATCCTAAAGACAGCGAGCGAGCTAGGAAGAACGCCCATGTGGTGACAATTCCTCCTAAGAGGTAGTGAGCCACCCCTACTGCACGACCCTGAATAATACTCAGAGCGCGAGGCTGAATCGAAGGAGCCACTTTCAGTTTATTGTGAGCCCAAACAATCGATTCGATCAACTCTTGCCAGTAACCACGACCACTGAATAAGAACATCAGGCTGAATGCCCAAACAAAGTGAGCGCCTAAGAACAGTAAGCCGTAAGCTGACAGAGCCGAACCGTAGGAGTTAATCACTTGAGAGGCTTGCGCCCACAAGAAATCGCGCAACCAACCGTTGATTGTAATCGCGCTTTGAGCAAAGTTACCACCTGTGATGTGAGAAACTGTGCCATCTGGAGCTACAGTACCCCAAACATCTGATTGCATTTTCCAGCTGAAGTGGAAGATCACAACCGAGATGCAGTTATACATCCAGAACAGTCCCAAGAATACGTGGTCCCAACCAGATACTTGGCAGGTGCCGCCACGACCAGGACCGTCGCAGGGGAAACGGAAGCCTAAGTTTGCCTTGTCTGGAATCAGACGAGAGCTACGAGCGAATAGTACGCCCTTGAGCAGGATCAGCACGGTGACGTGGATGGTAAACGCATGAATATGGTGTACCAAGAAGTCTGCCGTACCCAAGGCAATGGGCATCATTGCCACTTTGCCACCTACGGCAACTACATCGCCGCCGAAGGCATAGCTAGCAGGTTGTAACGCATTTGGTGCGGTACCGCCTGGAGCCAATGTGTGCAGGTTTTGCACCCATTGAGCAAATACTGGTTGTAATTGAATGCCAGTATCAGAGAAAGTATCTTGGGGACGACCAAACGCACGCATGGTGTCGTTGTGGACGTATAAGCCGAAGCTATGGAAGCCCAAGAACATACATACCCAGTTCAAGTGGGAAATAATTGCGTCCCGATGACGAATGAACCGATCCAGGACATTGTTTTGGTGCATTGCCGGATCGTAGTCGCGCACCATAAAAATGGCTGCGTGAGCCGCTCCACCTACGATTAAGAAACCACCAATCCACATATGGTGTGTGAAGATCGACAGCTGGGTAGCATAGTCGGTCGCCAAGTATGGATAAGGCGGCATCGAATACATATGTTGAGCGACAATGATGGATAAAGAACCCATCAAAGCTAAGTTCCAGGCTAGCTCAATGTGCCAAGAAGTCGTGAAGGTTTCATAGATACCTTTATGACCTTCGCCAGTAAAGGGACCTTTGTGCGCTTCATAGATTTCCTTCATGCTGTGACCGATGCCCCAGTTTGTCCGGTACATATGTCCAGCGATGATGAACAGAACCGCGATCGCTACGTGGTGATGTGCTGTATCAGACAACCACAAGCCACCTGTTACCGGGTTCAATCCACCTTTGAAGGTGAGGAAGTCGGAATAAACTCCCCAGTTCAAGGTAAAGAATGGCGCTAAACCTTGGGCAAAGCTAGGATACAACTCTGTCATCAAATCCTTATTCAGGATGAACTCATGAGGCAGAGGAATATCTTTTGGAGCTACCCCAGCATCTAAGAGTTTATTGATTGGCAGAGAAACGTGAATTTGGTGTCCAGCCCAACCCAAAGAGCCACAACCCAACAACCCTGCTAGGTGATGGTTCAACATCGACTCCGCATTCTGGAACCATTCCAGCTTTGGAGCGCGTTTGTGATAGTGGAACCAGCCAGCAAATAGCATCAAAGCTGCCATTACTAGCCCACCAATTGCAGTGCAGTATAGCTGGAAGCTATTGGTAAAGCCAGCAGCCCGCCAGATATAGAAGAACCCAGAGGTAATCTGAATCCCGTGGAATCCACCGCCTACATCGGCATTTAAAATTTCCTGACCTACGATCGGCCAAACCACCTGAGCACTGGGTTTAATCCCAGTCGGGTTGGCTAACCAAGCTTCGTAGTTGGAGAATTTAGCGCCATGAAAATACATGCCGCTTAACCAGACAAAAATTACTGCCAAGTGACCGAAGTGAGCGCTGAAGATCTTCCGAGATACATCTTCTAGGTCACTGGTATGACTATCGAAGTCGTGGGCGTTAGCGTGTAGGTTCCAAATCCAGGTTGTGGTTTTGGGCCCTTTGGATAAGGTGCGATCGAAATGTCCAGGCTGCGACCACTTCTCAAACGAAGTAGGTACTGGATCATTATCAACTACCACCCTTACCTTTGCCTCTCGCTCTGGAGGACTTATCGTCATGAAGACTCTCCTCTCTCTTTAACTAAGGCACGAGGTTTACCCCGTTTGAATCTATTTTGAGGTTTTAGGTGTCGTGCTTCCCTCTCTCACCTTTTCAGGTTTGTTCGGGCTTCTCGCTTCTTTGTCCCGGCGCACCGTCGGACTCCACGAGCTTTAACCACGGATTGCACTACCGCAGTTTTTTCACCTCTAGACTAAAGTATTTTCCTCAGTTTTCGGAAATTACCTAGACTTTCGGTTTCTCCAGGCTACCCCTCTTCTCAGAAAGAATTACCAAATCAGTACTTTTAGCTTTTGGCTTGCCTGTGTTTGGCAGGGAGTAGTTCCTTTTGATGAATTATAGGACTAGCTTCCTCTTCTTTCTAAAACTAGTTAACAATAATTCAAATAACCTAGAGCATAGACACCTGCTAGCTTTTACCCTATAACTCTTGGGAAAAAAGTCAAGGGGTGTGTCGATTTAGTTTACAAAACTCAAAAATTAGTAATGTTTAACAATAAGGTTAATCGGTGATTAACCGTCAAACCGTAAGCTATTGAGCCGTTTTGGGCTATAGTCTCAAATGAATGGCTTGCTGAGAAGTCTATTATTGGTTGTTTAGGAGTATTAAAAGGTGTATACGCAAAATTGGCGACTCTTAAAGACAAAACAGCTATTAAGTTTCTTATTGGCAGCAGCCCTAATGCTGAATTTAGTAAGCTGCGCCAATCAATCCCTCACCAAAGAACAGGATAAATATAGATCTGAATCTGGGTTAACTATAGGAAAAAACATTGCAGAAGTTTCCCCTCCCGAAATTATTCAAGAACTGCGTCAAGGATTAGAAAGTTACCAACCGCAACTCAGCATACTTAGTCCCCAACCAGACGAAATTTTAGAGGACAACAGCGTTACAGTAAAATTTCAGGTTCAAAATTTACCCATATTCAAAAATTCTCAACTGGGATTAGGGCCACACCTGCAAGTCTTTCTAGACAACCAACCCTACCAAGCAGTTTATGACCTTCACGAACCCTTAGTTTTTTCCGACTTAGCCCCAGGTACACACACCATTAGGGTTTTCGCCTCTCGCCCTTGGCATGAAAGCTTTAAAAACGAAGGTGCTTACAGCCAAACTACTTTCCATATTTTTACCAAAACTAACGAAAATAACCCTAATCCGGCACAACCCTTGCTAACTTACAGCCTTCCTCAAGGTAGCTACGGTGCAGAACCTATCATGCTAGATTTCTACCTCACCAATGCGCCTTCACATTTGATAGCCCAAAAAAGTCCCGATGACGAAATTGCCGATTGGCAAATTCGCTGCACCGTCAATGGTAAAAGCTTCATCATTGATAAATGGCAACCAATCTATCTCCAAGGCTTTAAACCGGGAAAAAATTGGGTCAAATTAGAATTACTAAACGAACAAGGCAATCCCTTAAAAAATGTTTATAACAGTACCGTGCGGCTGTTGAACTACGAACCTAACGGCGAAGATACCCTTTCCCAATTAGTAAGAGGCGAACTTTCAGTTGCCGATGTTCGTGGCATCATCGATCCTAATTATGTAGTTGAAGTACCAGAAACTTCACCAACTCCTGAACCAGAAGTTACTAATGTAGAAGAAACTCCTGTTACTACATCAGTTCCAGAAACTGAAGCGGAAGTAGAACCGGAACCTTTACCGGAAACAACGGAAATTTTAACTCCAGAACCGGAAGTGACAGCAGTTCCAGAAACTGAAGCGGAAGTAGAAACGGAACCTTTACCGGAAGCGACGGAAACTCCGACTCCAGAACCGATAATTCAGGAAGTATCAGCACCTTCAGAAGAAACTGTCGCGGAAACCAAGGTGGAAGCTACGCCAACTTGGGAAGAGAAAAGTCCAGCCGAAGTAACTGAGACACAACCTGTTAACAAATCAAAAAGGTTTAATTTTAGAAAGCTGTTGGAACGTTTCGAGTTACCGGGGAATAAAAAGAAATCTGAACCTAGTTTCCCAATTATTCCTGTAGAAAAACCAATGATGGAACTAGAATCTCAACCGCCTGTTTCAGAAGGAAGTCCTGCAAATGCGGGAGAATAAAGAAGAGATTGTACAATCAAATGTTCCAGTTGAATAGTTAGTTACTTTCAGGAATATTTTTCCATCGAAAGAGGAGTTGAGTGACCTCCTTTTTTGATGGGTATTATTTGCAATTATCGGTGTTGGTCAAATTGAGTGATAGGCTAAGTAGAGATGCGATCGCCCTTACAAAAGGAGAAACTATGGCACCTCGCGTCAGAGCACCAGAGTTACCCGAAAATTTTGCTTGGCTAAATACCGATCGCCCCTTATCCTTAAAGGAACTAAAAGGGCGAATCATAATTTTAGATTTTTGGACTTATTGCTGTATTAACTGCTTGCACGTCCTGCCCGACTTAAAATATTTAGAGCAGAAATACCAAGATATTCTCACTGTTATCGGCGTTCACTCCGCCAAATTCGATAACGAACAAGAAATAGAAAATATTCGTCAAGCCATTCTCCGTTATGACATCGAACATCCAGTAATAGTAGATAGAGACTTTTACATTTGGCAACAATATGCCGTGCGTGCTTGGCCTACTTTAGTCGCGATCGATCCCGAAGGTTATTATGTAGGTAGCGCATCTGGAGAAGGCAACCGGGAAGCTTTAGACAATTTAATCGCGCAAACGATCCAAGATTATCAGAAAAAGGGAGCGATCGATTTTTCAGAAATATCATTTAACTTAGAAAAACAAAAACAACCCTTGACCACCCCATTAGCTTTTCCCGGAAAAGTGTTAGCCGATGGAGAAAAAAATCGCCTGTTTATTGCTGATACAGGACATCATCGCATAGTTGTTACCACATTAGAAGGCGAACTATTACACATAATTGGTAATGGAAAATCTGGCTTAACTGATGGTAATTTTACAGAAGCACAATTTTTTGCCCCGCAAGGAATGGCATTAGACGAAGAACAACAAATTCTCTACGTTGCTGATACAGAAAACCATACATTACGTCAAGTAAACTTAAAAAATCAACAAGTAATTACGATCGCAGGCACAGGCGAACAAGGACATTATATTCGTCCCCACAGTGGACAAGCCTTAGAAACCGCCCTTAATTCCCCTTGGGATTTAGAAAAAATCGACAATAGCTTATATATTGCAATGGCAGGACCCCATCAAATTTGGGAAATGCAACTAGAAACAGGTGTAATTCGCACTTATGCGGGTACAGGTGGAGAAGGTTGTGTTGATGGTTCCTTGACTAACGCAGCTTTTGCTCAGCCTAGCGGGATTACTAGCGATCGCAGAGAATTATACATCGCCGATAGCGAAATTAGTTCAATTCGGGCAGTTGGATTAGCTGACTTACAAGAAGTCAGAACAGTTTGTGGAAGTGGAGAATTATTTGGATTTGGTGACGTTGACGGTATAGGTTCCGAAGTCAGATTACAACATTGTTTAGGAGTAAAATATATCCCCGATTATCTTTGGATAGCTGATACTTACAATCACAAAATTAAGCGAGTAGACCCTCACACAGGTAAGTGTGAAACTATGTTAGGAGATGGAGTTGCCGGACATGAAGATGGTCAAGGGAAAAACACGCGATTTTTTGAGCCAAGTGGTTTAAGTGCCGTAGGTTTTTTCCTATTTATTGCTGATACTAACAATCATGTAATTCGGCGGGTAGAACTGGATAAATTGAAGGTAACTACAATGCAATTTCCTAACCTCTGTCCCCCTGATGTTTGCCTCCCCAAAACAACTTAGGTTTGTCGGATCGACTTCAAATGTTTGCCATTTCCAGCAGTTGATGCCGTCGGAATTGGTAAGTCGTGGTCTGACTCCTTACTCTCAGATGAATAAACAGTTAGCAGATCTCGATCGAGTGTGGAAAATATTTTAGGACTTACGCACTCTCAGCCTGAAACCCCGATCCCCCCTAGCCCCACTTACCAAAGGGGGGGATTCTCAAGCCCCCTTGGTAAGGGGGTTGGGGGACTTGAGTGCGTAAGTTCTATATTTGACACCCAACAGCAAAAAAATCAGCAATTTTACTTTCTGCTTTCTTGCCTTCAAGCTTCCGAAAACTAAGCATCTGGAGGCAACAATAACCGTAAAATCTTATTCATATCTTCTATTTCACCAACAATTCTTTTAATTGGTCGAGGCCAAACTTTTACTAAAGTCGGAGTAGCAGACACTTGATCTGCCTCTGCCTGTTCTGGATGTTTAAAAACATCAATTACCTTTAAAGTATAAGGACAATTAAGAGACTCTTCTAACAATTGATATAAATTTTGCAAAATCCTCTCTGTAGCAGCACTGTAATTAGACACAAACAAACGCAACACATAACCTTGAGATTCTGGAGGCAAAGTCCGAGATTCATCGTTTTTGGGTTGAAAATAATTAATTAAACCATTCCTTTCAAAACGCACCACTAGATCATTTTCCTCCCAAAGTTGAGGAAAATTTTCCCGGTAAGTACCCAAAACGATCGAATCACAAAGACCTTCTTGCCAAGGTGCAACTTGCCAAACTAAATTATCAATGCCAAAAACTACATTTAGTAACGCTTGATGTCGCATTACTAAAGGATAAGCTTCCGCAGAAACTTTTAATTCTTGGCTTCTGGGGTCTAACCATTTATCAATAGTAGCCGTGTAGCAAGGTACTAAAAAATGCGGAGGTTCTGATAGCCCCAGCATTTCCTGTAACCCAGCACATAAATCTAAATGCCATCGACCTTGTTTATTAGGGTCAATGCAATAAATGAGATCTCCACCTGGGGTAAACAGTGCAATACCTTTAAAAAGTTCCGGTAACTGAGAATGATTTGGGTTCAAGGCAACTATTCAGAAAAAGGAGAAAGACAAAAGAAGAGAATTTATCATTTCTTTTGTCTTTCTAATTTTAGTGCTAAACACGACCTCGGAGAAACTGAGCCATTTCGTTAGGAGTGGGTGATTTTTCCAAAGCTTCTTCTTCGGTAATGCGACCTTCTTGATACAAAGCTAAGAGTGCTTGGTTCATCGTTTGCATTCCGTCGAATTTGGACTTCAGCATTATCCCAGTAATTTCTTCATACTTACCTTGGACAATGTATTCTTTAATCGCCTCGGTATTGATCAGGATATCGTGATAAGCAGCACGTTTGCCGTCTGTAGTTTTGCACAATCCCTGAGCGATAATAGACACTAAAGATTCTGCCAAAGCAACTTTCATTGATTGTTGTTCTTCAGCACTGTAAAGGTTAAGTATCCGTTCAATGGTTTTTACTGCACTATTGGTGTGCAATGTTCCCATAACCAAGTGACCTGTTTGTGCGGCTTTGAGGGCGGTGTTTACTGTCTCTTTATCCCGCATTTCACCAACGATAATTAAATCTGGGTCTTCCCGCAAAGCTGCTTTCAAAGCATTATCGAATTTCTTGGTGTGTATTCCTACTTCCCGGTGTTTAATTAAGCTTTTCCGACTGGTGTGTACGAATTCAATTGGGTCTTCAATACTAATGATATGCCTTGCCATATTCTTGTTCATGTAATCCACCATTGCCGCCATTGTGGTAGATTTACCGGAACCTGTTGGCCCTGTAACTAAGATAAAGCCTTTGTGGTAGTGGCAGACATCTTTAAATACTGGAGGCAAGTTTAATTGCTCCATCGTTAAGATGTTGTTGGGAATCAAGCGCATGACCATTGCTGGCCCTCTCATTGAGCCGAAAACGTTAATCCGGGCGCGAGAGAATTCGTATTGGGTAACTCCGTCAAAGTCTAAGGTTTCTTCAAATTTGCGAATGTCGTCGTCAGTTAGGACTTCTTGTAGCCAACTCATAAATGTGGCTTCATCAGTAACGGGCCAATCTGTGGTGATGATGTCGCCGCGTTTCCGGTAGCGGGGCGATTCGCCTACGCCAACGTGAATGTCAGAAATCCCCTCATCAAAGGCTTTTTTGACGATTTCCAGCAGAGTCAGTTGCCCTCCCGCTGAGTAAGAAGTTTCTGGCGATCGAACTGAAACGGGTGGCGCTGATGGTGGTGCTGATGGTGGTGCCATTGATGGCGGGGGAGTTTGCTGTACTCTGGGCTGTCCAGCAGGGGGGATTGTTTGTGTTGGTGCTGATGATAATTGTTGAGTTGCTTGGGTTGCTCCTGCACTTTGCATTCGTGATGCTTGTTGTGTTGCCCCTGCACCCTGCATCCGCGCCACTTGCTGATGTGTTGCCCCTGCGCCGGGAGTGCGAGGAGGTACACCTGGGTTGGTTGGTGGTACTCCGGGTGTCCTGGCACTGGGAGGTAAGGGCATGGTTTCATCGCTATACCGCTGGGCTGCTCCGGGAGTTGCTTGTGCGGGTGGCACTCTCCTGGCGGCTGGCGGCACTCCTCCGGGAGGTTGGGGGCGAGAACCGGGTGGAGGAGGCATTGGTGGGCGGTTTGATTCTGTCATAAGTTTTTTGAATTTACGAGAATAGGAAACTTTGGTCTTTAGGATAGAGCCGACAGACCCGTATCTCTCTATATGAAGTTTTCCCAAAAATTGCGGTTGAGCAACATTAAATTTTAAAGATTAGGTAAAGTTACCAAATTATGAGAGCAACTATCACAAGTTATAAGAAATGTTAAGACTATGATTCTTGGGTGAGTGACTAGCTTGGCAGGAGCTAGGTTTAAGGCAGGGTCTACCTGTGGACAGATGCTACTGATAAGCGGGACTTCTAAATTAGTTGGTTTATTAGCAACTTGAGCTAAAAGTTTATGAGAGCTTTGTCAGAACATAAATGGCAACTGGTGAATGTAAAGTTTGTTGAACGATCGCTCATCTTCACGGAAACTTTAATATATACTTAAAACCACCCGGTAAAGAAACTGGGATGCACAGTACGAGATTTTAGCCAAGTCCAATAATTTGAGATTACTCAAGGAGAGATGGGTATGGTTTTAGCAAAAAGCCTCAACTCAACCAAGTCTTATTCATTTAGCACCATTAAAAGCTTCTTGATTTGGACGTTTACGTTATCGGTTTGCTTGCTGGTGGTGGGTTTCCCGATCGTGATGTTAATGGTGCTAGTGGGATCTGTGTTGTCGATCGCTCTACAATCAATCATGCCAGTTAGTGCAGTATTACTGGTTGCAGGCGGTTTAATTGGATTAAATGTGTTAACAATTATTGCTGGCGCAGCCATGCTTTCTTTTAAAGGTGTGAATCCCCAAGAAGTTTCTTGGTTAAGTTGGCTACGTGGAGACGAAAATCCAAGTCATAGTTCTGTATATGCTGCTTGTCCATTGACTTGCGATATAGAGTCTTCCATTTAAGGACCCTAGCTAGCCGTTTTTATAGCGGTTCTAAGGCCCGGTAGCAGCCGGGTTTTTTCATGGGAATAAAGCACAGCAGAAACTTAGAAGGTGGAAGGTAGCGGGGAGGGAGCAATATTAAGATTCAGCTTAGCTGTTGTTATAGGATATAGGATTGGGTAGTTTACCTGATGTAATTAAGCTGAGTTTTCTATGTCTGAATCTCGCTATAAAGTTTGTATTATTTTAGGAACGCGACCAGAAGCGATTAAGTTAGCTCCGGTAATTCGACAGTTTAAACGATCGCCTGATTTTGAGACGCAAGTAGTGTTAACGGGTCAGCATCGAGAAATGGTGGAACAAGTAATGGACTTGTTTCAAATTAATGCCGATCGCGATTTAGAAATTATGCAACATCAGCAAACGCTGACGGATATTACTTGTCGCAGTTTGTCAGGGTTGGAAAGTTTATTTAGAGAGGTACAGCCGGATTTAGCGATCGTTCAGGGAGACACTACCACAGCTTTTGCAGCGGCGTTAGCTGCATTTTACCAAAAGATTCCGGTCGGTCATGTGGAGGCGGGATTACGAACAGATGACCTGTTTAATCCTTATCCAGAAGAAGCGAATCGCAGGTTAATTTCCCAAATTACCCAGTTACATTTTGCGCCGACTGCTTTAGCGGTGGAAAATCTGCAACGATCGGGAGTAGTAGGCGAAATTCACCAAACTGGGAATACAGTCATTGATGCGTTATTAACTGTAGCTAAAGAAAATCCTACTTGTAATGTTCCGAACTTAGATTGGCAGAAATATCGCGTCTTATTAGCAACAGTTCATCGGCGGGAAAATTGGGGCGAGCCATTAAAAGATATTGCTAAAGGTTTCTTATTTGTTTTAGAGAAATTTCCTGATACAGCCTTATTATTACCGCTACATCGTAATCCAACAGTGCGAGAACCGTTAAGGGAGATTTTGGGAAATCATCCGCGAGTTTTTCTCACAGAACCGTTGGATTATAGAGAATTAGTAGCAGCAATTCAGGGTTGTTATTTATTATTAACTGATTCTGGGGGACTTCAGGAAGAAGCACCGAGTTTGGGAAAACCAGTTTTAGTTTTGCGAGAAACTACAGAACGTCCAGAAGCGATCGCCGCTGGTACAGCCAAATTAATTGGCACCGATCCCGATCGCATTCTCAACACCACAACCGCATTACTCTCTAACCAAGCAGAATACCAAACAATGGCAACAGCCATTAACCCTTTTGGCGATGGTTATGCCGCAGAACGCATTTTACAAATAGTTGCAAAATATTTTCATATAAAGCGATCGATCTAAAGCCGAACGTTTTGTCGGAAAGGTAGCAGGTAGTAAAGAAAATATTCTTCTTTGAACCAGCTTCTTTTCTTAGGATCAAGAACTTTCCGGCACTTCCTGAATTTCTCTCTTAGTCAAATAAATACTTTGCCCATAGTTAGAACTTAACTACTTACCTTTTAGTAAAAGTAGATAGACAAATTTATTATTTTCCTAAATACCCGAACTTTATTAAATTTTTAAACCTCCTCATAAAATATACACATATTTGAAAAAGTAATAAAGTTTACTAAATCTTTATAAATAAGTAGAAATAGTAGGGCAAATTTCAAAGAGTTAATGAAGATAGCGATTATACCTAGCACAGTTACTTCTATGTCAGTTAAAGTACATTCGGTAACTACGTAACAACTTCCAGTTACTTTCTCAAAAACAGGGTATTTGTCTACCTATATCCAAGTGCTTTTAGCTTGGAAAGTATTATCACGGAAATTTTTACACAGTAGCTTTTTGGAGTAGTAAAAAATGCCAACCCCATTAAAAATTATGAATATCGGTGACTCCATTACTCATGGAGTTATTGGTAATAGTTCATTTACGGAAAGTGGCGGCTACCGTACAGAATTATGGAATTTATTTGCCGCTGATGGTTTAGCAGTAGATTTCATCGGTCCCAGAGCTAGTGGGCCGAATAATATTGATAGAGATCACGCGGGAATGCGGGGTTGGAGAACAGATCAAATTCTTTATGGAAGAGACACAGAACCTGATGTTGGTGATATTGATGATTGGCTAAATGCTAATACACCAGACTTAGTGTTATTAAAGATTGGCACTAATGATGTTTTGCAAGATTATCAACTTAATACTGCACCCGATCGACTCAGCGATATCATTGACAAAATTACCAGCAAAGCCCCAAATGCACAAATTTTAGTATCATCAATACTACCAATTAATAGAACCCAAGATTTACAGCAAGTAAAAACATATAACTCATTTATTCCAAACATTGTCAATACTAAAGCTTCCCAAGGCAAAAAAGTTTCTTTTGTCAATATGTTTGACAAACTGACGATGAGCGATTTACCAGATGACATTCACCCCAGTTTGGATGGCTACGTCAAAATGGGAAATGCCTGGTATGACGCTTTAGTACCGATTCTTGGACTCGATCAAAAAATTCGGGTTCAAGCTGAAGATATGACCCTGACAAATTACAAAATTGAAACTGAAAATACCAGTGCTTTAGGCAGAAAACTAATCGGTCTTTCTGGTAATAATCCAACAGGTAAAGCGAGTTTCAACTTTAATGGAACATCAGGAGCTTATGATATAGTTGTTGGTTTTTATGACGAAAATGATGGACAAGCTAGTTTAGCATTTAAAGCTGGAGGTCAACTCTTAGACCAATGGACTTTCAACAAAAATCTAGGTAGTACAATAGCTGAAAGCAAGACTTTGCAAAGGCGAACAGTTGCTACTAATTTCTCCCTCGAAAATGGTACAACCATTGAAATTGAAGGAATAATTAACCAGAACGAATTTGCTCGGGTTGACTATATTGAATTGATTCCCAAAGGCAACTTTAGCATTGCAACTTTATCAGCAGATAATATTTCCCAAGATGAAGGGACAACTCATACTTTTACGGTGACTTATGCTGATAATGATGGAATTGATGTTTCCACCATTGATAGTTCCGATATTCGCATAACAGGGCCAAATGGTTTTAGTCAATTAGCACAATTGGTGAGTGTTGATTCTAGTAATGATGGTACACCACGCACGGCGACTTATCGAATTAATGCTCCGGGTGGTAATTGGGATTATGAAGATAATGGTAGTTACACGGTTTCGTTGCGGAGTAATCAAGTAGAAGACACAGACGATAACTCTATTCCATCAGGTGATTTGGGCACTTTCCAGGTGAATGTTCCTGAACCTGTAATTGGTATCCGCCTGGAAGCAGAGGATATGCAAAAAACTGGTTTTTCCACGGAGTCTGTTTCTGTAGCTTCTAGTGGAGAAGTGGTAAGTTTGGCTGCCACTCGAAGCTCCTCTGGTAAGGTGAATACGACTTTCAATGGTACTAGTGGTGTTTATGACATCGTTTTGCGTTGGTTTGATGAAAATGATGGACAATCGACTCTCACAACTACAATTGCTGGTAATCAAATCGATTCAAGAGTTTTGAATCAAAATTTGGGTAGTAGTGGGATTAGTAGCCAAACAATGGTGACACAAACTATTGCTACTGGTGTCTATGTCAACCAAGGCGATAGTATTGAAATTGTCGGCACGCTGAATAACGGGGAATTTGCTCGGGTTGATTATATTGAATTGATTCCCAAAGATGAGTTTAGTACCGCAACTTCATCAGCAGATAATATTTTCCAAGGTGAAGGGACAACTCATACTTTTACGGTGACTTATGCTGATGATGATGGAATTGATGTTTCCACCATTGATAGTTCCGATATTCAGGTAACAGGACCAAATGGTTTTAGTCAATTAGCACAATTGGTGAGTGTTGATTCTAGTGGTGATGGTACACCAAGGACGGCGATTTATCGAATTAATGCGCCTGATGGAAGTTGGGATAGTGCAGATAATGGTAGTTACACGATTTCATTAGCTAGTAGTCAAGTAGAAGACACAGACGGTAACTCTATTCCATCGGGTGATTTGGGTAGTTTTCAGGTGAATGTTCCTGAACCAGAACCGGAACCGGAACCAGGAACTACTATCCGCATTGAAGCTGAGGATATGCAATTTAGTAATTACTTTGTGGTGTCAAACTCAATAGCTTCTGGTGGAAAACTGGCGAGTTTACCAGTGAACGGCTTGAATAATGGTACTCTGGATAAGATTTTCAATGGCGTTAGCGGCATTTATGATGTAGTTCTGCGTTATTTTGATGAAAATGATGGACAGGGGCAGTTGATTACTACTATTGGTGGTACTCAGATAGATTCGCGAGTTTTGAATCAAAATTTAGGTTGGGGTGGTATTGATAGTCAGACAATGGTGACACAAACCATTGCTACTAATTTATATGTCAATCAAGGCGATCTCATCAAAATTCAAGGTATTGCTGAAGCTGCGGAATATGCCCGGATAGACTACATTGAATTTATTCCCAAAAATGAGTTTAGTACCGCAACTTTATCAGCAGATAATATTTCCCAAGGTGAAGGGACAACTCATACTTTTACGGTGACTTATGCTGATGATGATGGAATTGATGTTTCCACCATTGATAGTTCCGATATTCAGGTAACAGGACCAAATGGTTTTAGTCAATTAGCTGAGTTGGTGAGTGTTGATTCTAGTGGTGATGGTACACCAAGGACGGCGACTTATCGAATTGATGCGCCTGATGGAAGTTGGGATAGTGCAGATAATGGTAGTTACACGGTTTCGTTAGCTAGTAGTCAAGTAGAAGACACAGACGGTAACTCTATTCCATCGGGTGATTTGGGTAGTTTTCAGGTGAATGTTCCTGAACCAGAACCGGAACCGGAACTGGGAACTATTATCCGTATGGAAGCGGAAAGTATGCAAAAAACTGGTTATTCTGAGGAGTCACAATCTGCGGCTTCCGGTGGTAAAGTGGTGAGTTTGTTAGCGAATAAAAGTGCTTCGGGTTCGGTGAGTAGTGCTTTTAGTGGTGTTAGCGGGACTTATGATGTAATTCTGGGCTTTTTTGATGAGAATGATGGCGAATCGACTCTTACTACTAAAATTGCTGGTAGTCAGATAGATTCAAGAGTTTTGAATCAAAACTTAGGTTGGGGTGGGATTGATAGTCGGACTAAGGTAACACAAACTATTGCTAATGGTTTGTTTATTAATCAAGGCGATAGTGTGGAAATCATTGGAACTCTTAATCAAGCGGAATTTGCTCGATTAGATTACATTGAGTTTGTGCCTGTGAGTTTAATTAATGGTACGGATGGTGCTGATAGTTTGACGGGAACTTCAGCTAACGATACTATTTATGGTTTGGTTGGTGATGATACTTTAAATGGGGGTGCTGGTAACGATACTTTGATTGGTGGTAGTGGTGCAGATTTGTTTGTGTTGGGTAGTGGAAATGGTGCGGATGTGATTATTGATTTTGTCGATGGTAGCGATCGCTTAAGTCTACTTGGTAATCTTAATTTCACTGAGTTAACTATTTCCCAAGGTACAGGTAGTAATGTAGATGATACTTTGATTAAAGTTACTAACACTGATGAGTTGTTGGCAACTTTAATTGGTGTTCAAGCTAATAGTATTACTGGTGATGATTTTGTGATTTTGTAATCAAATGGGATGGTGCGTTAGTCATAAACTAACGCACCCAATGTTGGGATTTTTGTTAAAGAATAGCGATCGCTGATTTAATTGCTGCACCAACGGGAGAGAGTCGAGTTGCTGGTGCAGCAGTTTTTTCCCATTGTAGGAGTTGTTTTTGAAAGGTTGACTCTTGTTTGGCGCGACGCACGATCGCTTGACTAATAACTTGCTTTTGAATTGCTTCGGTGGAAATGCCTTTAACGTTGAGAAAATTTAGTAGTCTTTGAATACTTTCAATTAATTTTTCTGGTGGTTGGGACATGATAATTACTTCTATTTGCTGAACTACTTCCCGATATAAGTTAAGGCTTTCTTCATTGAGTGGGGCTGGTTTTGGTGTTGGTGTTACAGGGATTTCTGCGGGTATAGGTTGTTCTATTTTGACTTGAATTATATTCAGTAAACTGAGGATTTTTGAGCGTTTAACTTGGAGTTGCTGAAGCATATCGTTGTAAATTTCTGCTAAACGCGATCGCAAATTTTTGCTGTTGACGGGGCGATTACAAGTTAACTTTAATAAATAAGTACCTGCAACTGATTCAAAGGATTTAATTGTCAGTTTTAAATTGGGAAAATCTTGTTCCATTTTGGCGATCGCAAAAATTAATGCTTCCCAATTCGGTAGTTCTTTGAAGTTAATTTTAATGTAAGAATTTTCTTCCCGATATTGCTGTGCTAATTCTCCAGGGGTTAAGTTACGCCCGATGGGATAGCGATCGGTTGGGCTTTTAGTTGAATAATTAAATTGAGTAAAAACATATTCACAATCAATTTGAGAAAGGTCTACATCTTCTAATTGCCAATTATAAATACAACAGCCTGTCATTTGCGATCGATCCAAATTTACCCGAATCAAACTACTTTCTAATAACAAAGCGTCTGTTAAATCAGTTTCAGTTAAAGTTGTATCAGTCAAATAAGCGCCGCTAAGATCGGCTCTTTTTAAGTTAGATCCGCGAAGATTTGCTTCACTTAAATCTGCTCGTAACATTAACACATCTTCTAGATTTGCTCTTAATAAATAAGCTTTTCTGAAACTGGTTTTTAATAGATAAGAACCAGCTAAATTTGCCCGACTTAAATCCGCACTATTCAAACAAGCATCACTCAAATCTGCACCAGTGAGAATTACCCGATGTAAATCGGCTTCGCTTAAATCTGCATTCCGCAAACAAACGCCATTTAAGTTAGCTTCGGTTAAATTAGTTCCAATTAAACTTGCATCTCTTAAGTCGGCTAATTCTAAATGAGCTTCGCGCAAATTGGCGGCATTTAAGTTAGCATTAATTAATTGCGATCGCCGCAAATTTGCTTCCATTAATTCCGCTCGCATTAATTGAGTCTGAACTAATTTTGCTTGTTCCAAATTGCTTTGATCTAATTTCGCGTCTTGGAGATTTGCACTTGTGAGATCTGCTTGTTCTAATACTGCCCAATTTAAATCGGAATTTGACAAATTAGCAAAACGTAAATCTGCTTTAGTTAGCTTTACACCGCTTAAAATTGCTTGACTAAGATTAGCATTGGTAAAAGTAACATGGCGGAGGTCTGCTTGACGAAGACAAGCATTAGCTAATTGAGCGCGATTAAAAAATGACCAACTGAGATTAGCACCTGTCAAATTAGCCCCTGTCAGGTTGATGTCTTGTAAGTTGATACCTGTAAGAATAGCTCCACTTAAATCGACATCAGTAAAATCGCGTTCTCCCTGTTTATAGCGATTGAGAAATTCCTGTATTTCCATTGTTTCCCTTGAAAAAGAATAGTTTTCAGTCTTGTTTATTTAGCTTCCAGAGGGGAATTCTCACGGAAAACTCAAGAGACAAAACCAAAAACTTTTCTGATACCGGAGGTCAACTTTAGTCTACCCGTATTCTTTGGTTTTTTTGATGTAGGGTATTACCCGCTCCGAAAAACTTACTCAAACTTTTCCACAAGCAATCCCCGTTAAGCTAACGGTTGTGGGAAATTCAATATTGGGATGCCAATTTTCAATTTTAGGGAGAAATCTAGGAGCAGTTACCTGAAGCGCCAACGTACCTTTTTGAGTTCAGGGGAGCCAGACAGGGCGAACTCCGGCGATGGGGAGTTCTTCTGGTTGGGGAGTGATGGATGCTTCAGTGGTCTTAATTGAAGAGATTGGTAGTAACCATAAACGGCTAGTAATGATTGCTGCATTGTCATCTGTTCGCACTGCATCAGAGACTCCAGCAGCAGGTTGTGGTGTAATTAATGGTTGATCGAATAATAGGGCGATTCCGTCGGGTGACAAATCAATTTGTACTTGTCGCTGATTGGGAGAAAATTCTAAAAGCTTTTTCGTTTCTCCGGTTTTCAGGTTAATGGCGACAATATATGGTTGTTCTTGATATTGTTCGCTAGTGACAAGTTTGGTAATCAAACAATAGAGTATTTCGCCTGTGGGGTCAAATTCAGCATCGACTATTGAACCAGTAATGCGTTGTAATTCTTTTTCGGTTCCTTGAGTATTGACGAGAAATAGCGATCGCGTAAAATCCTGATTAAACTTTACTGTAGCAGCGGCTAAACCATCTCTAGAAAAAGCTAAAATTGAGCCATATTTGGGCAGAAAATCTAATGGTTGATCTTGAGAACCTGTTAAAGGAACGATCGCTAATCCCTGTCCTTGAGTCATAGCTAAAGCTTGGCTATCTGGAGTAATTAAGAAATCACCTCCCGGTTGTCCTTCTAAAGGTTTTGGTGATGAATTAGGTTGTAAAGTCCAAATCCCAAAATCGCCGGGATTGCGCCGACTTACCCTTTGGGTAACAATAGTTTCGCCGTCAGGAGATAGATCGAATTTGAGAATTTGATAATCTTTATTATCTAAAACTAACTTTAGTTTACCTGCTGGTTCTTGAGAAACAGACTGTTCATCTGGTGGATTAGTATGAATACCAGTTGTTACTTGATAAAGTTTTTGTTGGAGAGTTCCTTGACGTTGAGAATTGCGATCGTTGGCGAGAAATAAAATTCGATCGCCTTGAGGATAAGGTTTAAATTCTGATACTACTAAATCTGGGGGAGTTAAAACAATTGGTTTTGGTTCGGGAGAACTAAGATTAACTAACATTAATTGTCCCGAATTTTCTCCTTCTACGCCAATGTAGGCGAAGGCGCGATCGCGAGTGCGGAACTTGGCATTAAAAGGTTGCAAAATTGCCCCAGACTTTTGGGAACTGGTATATTTATCAGTTGCTTTTTGTAAACTTAGTTGATACTCTGTCCCATAGGGAGCCGGAGAAATTAAAGTGTAAACTAATCTGCGTCCTGCCCAACTAAATTTTCCTGGTAAAGGTGGATTAATTTGCAAGTTTGTTTCCACACTGGTCCGATCCATTGGACGAGTAAAAGTAATCACAAAACGGTCATGTTCTACACCAATTTGTTTATCTTGCCAGGTGAAACTTCGCACGCGAGGTACTGAGTGATCGCCTTGAAAGAGGAGAATGGCAATTACTATAGTCAATCCCGCAATCAGTGTAATAGCGATGCGATCGAGAGATTGAATAGATTTGCGATTGATCGTTCGATGGATCATTGGTAATTGGTGATGGAGGACAATGCCAGAAGGCAGAAGTTAAAAGGTAAAAGGCAGAAGCTCGCAGGTTAAGAAGGTTAATTAATTTTATCGTCTAATAGGCTAGTAATCGTAAGGATTTTTCGGTTCGGGAATTGGAGTTAGGGAGTTAGCATTAATGACTAACTGACGTTTACCTGACAAAGTTTCTGTAATCATTTCACCTTGAACATTTAACCAGATGTCGGGAGAAAAATTGCTACGAGAAGAGGTAACTTTAACTGGTATTCCCACGGGATAGGCATCTGCGGCACAACAGGTTATTATAAACCGAGATATTAGGAAATAATTATCTGGTAGTTGAGGAGGATGAATCACAAATCCTTCTACTTTTACTTTTTGTCCGGTATAAGCATCTGGTTCTGGATAAACATTTAAAGTTCTCACCCAATCGATTAAAGTACGTTCTTCGGGACGTTTGGCGGTTTTAAATTCTCTAGGTTGAGCGCGAGTCATTAACAAAGTTTCAGTAACTCCTCGTTCTAAAGCGATTTGACTAGTGAATATGCGGGGAGTAATTACAAAGCCTAAGATAGCAGCTGTAATTAAAATAATGCTGCTTAGACCAGGAGCAAATAGAGTAATATGCTGTTCTGAGGGTGGGGTAACAAAATTTTTCCGCGAGTTGGGTCTTTTTTTCAGATAGGGCTTAAGCATGAGCCACGCTTTCCAACTACCGATCGTCAATAACCCAAAACCACCAAAAATTACTAACCAAAAGTAATCAGGGTGAATGAGTAAGCCAAGGGTATCTGTAAGCCAATATCTTAATAGTAAGATGCCCCAAGCAATAATAGCGATTACATCTAGCCAGGGAATCAGGGATTGATTGATTTTCAGTTTTTTCTTGAATGTGAAAGTCATCGGAGAACAGGTCAAGTGTGAGTGGGACAGGATTAGTGAGCGTGAGTTTTTAGTAAATCATTTGATAAATCAAGGTAAACAAAAAGGTAAATTGTGCGGCTAAAGCGAAGATATAAATTACGGCTCTTGATTTAAAGATTGTCAGCATTAAGCCTATAGCTTTTAAGTCAATCATGGGGCCGAAAACTAAAAATGCGAGTAGAGAAGCGGGGGTAAATACTGAGGCAAAGGAAAGAGCGAAAAAAGCATCTACTGTGGAGCAGATCGAGACGACTGCGGCTAATACCATCATGGCAACGATCGATGTAATTGGCCCTTGTCCTAAGCTGAGGATCAGTTCGCGGGGGGCTGTGACTTGAATGGCAGCGGCGATCGCACTTCCTATAATTAAAATTGCCCCAAGTTCGCGTAATTCTTGGATGCTGTTATCTAAAAACAAACCTAGCCGATATTTCAGAGATCTAAAAGATTTGCCAGTACCGACAGCAGCATTCATCGGGAAAGAAGCGGCATCCATGCGAATAGCTTGACCGGAACCGGAAAGTAAAAAACTTCCTGACTGCAATAAAGCTGGGGCTGGTTCTTCTTCTTGGTACATCTGAAACCAAGAACTGCGGCGTTTTGTGGTTGGGGTAGGCATGGAGTTGGCGACAGATGTTTGCAATAGGGGTCTTAAGTCTGCTTGGGCGCTAAATACCCAGCCGATAATGGTGGCGATCGTCAGGGAAAAAATGACGCGCAGGACGACTATTTCTGGTTGATCGCGGAAAGCTGTCCAAGTTGCCCAAATTACGATCGGGTTAACGGTTGGTGCTGCCAGAAGGAAGCCGATCGCTACTGGTGTCGGTACTCCTTGAGTAATCAGCCTTCTGGCTACGGGGACGTTACCACACTCACAAACTGGAAACAGGAAACCGATTAAACTACCAACGAAAGCACCCAGGAGGGCGTTACGAGGTAAAGCATTTGCTAATTTGCGTTCGTCCACAAATAGCAGTAGCAAACCAGAGAACAACACTCCTAATAGCAGGAATGGTAAGGCTTCTACTAGCAAGCTGAGAAATAGGGTAAAACCATTGTGCAATTGATTCATTTGGTTCCTGGTAGAGGGCGTTGTTTACCAGTGGAGATTGTCAAGATATTTTAACTAATCCCGCCTTGTTCTCAAAACGGTATATCTGCTAACAATGCCATATAGTTGGGAACAGTAGTTGCTCAGCACTGGTTAAGGGCGTTTCTAAGCTGGAAATGGGCATGACGGTTTTCTGGTTTTGGTTGGTCATAGTAGTGTTACTCTTCACCCATAAGAGGGATCTATTTATCTGCCATAAGGTAGATAGTATTTTTCAAGGTGATTGGTGTCACAAAAGTGCATTGACGGTAATCACGGTAAATTATTACCTTAGTTTGTGTAGTTATCTGAAAAAATTGTTACATCCAGGATAATTATGTCGCAATTAGCTGAACTGAATTCTAGGTCTTCCGGGCTGATTGAACTCCGATTCGATCGATTAAAGTTATTTGAGCCTGTAATCGGACAGTATAAGGACTTAGGGATAGAATTTCATGGGGCGATCGCTTTAAAACCATCTAACCCAGAGTTTTTTCCCCAATCTGGTGATGTGGTACTGATGCCACAGGGACATAAAATGCTGATCGCAACTAATTTTAAATATCCCGTTACTTCCGTTCGCGCCTTAGTTTGTGGTAGTGGTTCGATCGTGCTCACAACTTACGATATTAACGGCACTTTACTCGATCGCACCAGTAAACCAGCTGATTTTCCGCCTATTGTATCACCTGCTACAGAGAGCAAACTCCACCCCACTTGGTTACAATCAGAACAAAGAGGCATTACAAGAATAGAGTTACATTCTTGTACTCCGTTTACTTTGTCACATTTCTGCTTTTTGGGGATGGCTTAAACGGGTGTTGGTTCATTAAAAGGGTGCTTCTGCTTACGTGATTAATCTTGTTAGTTAATCAATGACTTAAGTATTAGTTTCTCCGCAAAAATTCTGGCGATTGCGTCCTCAGAACGAATGGTAAAGTAACAACAGAGCTAGTAATTTAGCCTTTTTTACTAATCAAGTAATCTTTTAGGATCTGAGATGCAAGCTTTAAGTTTAGAATCAACTTTACAAGACTTATTTCTGTATGATTTTACAATCGAAAGTAGCACTTTAAGTCATACAGTATATAAAGTTTTTGCAGATAATCATTTATTACCCGGAGTTATCATTACGCAACAAAAATTATTATGGAAAATGATTTCTCGTCGCGAATTTTTAGAACGAATGAGTCGTCCTTATGGTTTAGAATTATTTTCTCGCCGACCCATTAGTAATTTATGTATGTTATCTAAGAATGAACCTTTAGTTTTCTCTAGCGATACACGCATTGTCATAGCTGCAAAGCAATGTTTGTGGCGATCGCCAGAATTAGTTTATGAACCAGTTGTGGTAGAGTTAAAACCCAGAGAATATCGATTGTTAGATGTATATCAATTACTGGTAGCACAATCAGATATCCATGAATTAGCGAATTTATTAATTCAGGAACTTTACTACAAACTAGAAACAGCGAATCATAAATTACAGAAACTTGCAACTGTTGATAGTTTAACTAATTTGGCTAATCGCAGACAATTTGACGAGTATTTATATCAGCAATGGCAACAAATGCGACGGCAGATAGATTGGTTGTCGCTAATTTTGATAGATGTGGATTACTTTAAATTTTACAATGATAATTATGGACATATAGCAGGTGATTTCTGTTTACAAGAGGTAGCCAAAGCGATTAAAAGTAATGTACAACGTGCTACTGATTTAGTAGCAAGATATGGTGGAGAAGAATTTGCAGTAATTTTACCTACAACTTCTGCCGATGGAGCAATTTATTTGGCAGAACAAATAATGAACAGTGTCAGAAATTTAAAAATTGTTCATAAAAAATCGGCAGTTTCTCCTTACGTAACGATTAGTTTAGGTGTAGCTAGTGTAATTCCTAATTTAGAAATGAAACCATCTGATTTAATTGCTTTAGCGGATGCAGCACTTTATAAGGCTAAGTCTTCTGGGCGCGATCGCTATATTCTACACGCGGAATTAGAATAACAGAAATCACATCAATAATAGATGAGCTTTCCTGAAAATTTAAATACATATTTTTACACGAATAATATATAATTCCTTTAATAATTGGTTAAGAAAAGTTTGTCTTTAATTTAAAATAATATTATATAAAAAATTAAGAAGTATATTTTCTTTTTGTTAGATTATGGTGCTAAATTGGATACAGGATATTATTAAAATTTTCCCTATCCATAATTAGCAGATTTCCTCATGTTTACATTACAACATTTAGCCAACAACAAACCATATTTGTCACCAGCAGCAATGGCAGAATTGTCTTTAAATTCTACTCTCCAAGAACTATTGCTTTATGATTTAACTATTGAAAGTAGCCAACTAGGAAAAGAAGTAGCAAAAGCGTTAGAAGCAAATCCGTTGTTACCGGGATTTATTGTGTTAGAAAAAGGTCAGCTTTTGGGGATGATTTCTCGACGCAGATTTTTAGAATGTATCAGCCGACCTTACGGGCTAGAGATATTTATGAAAAGACCAATTAAATCTTTATATTCATTAGCCCTTACAGATACTTTAGTTTTTCCTAGCAATATGCTAATCGTTGAATCAGCGAAGAAATGTTTGCAGCGTCCCCCAGAATTAGTTGACGAACCAATTGTGGTAGAAATTGAGCCGCAAGTTTATCGTTTGTTAGACATTCATCAATTGCTTGTAGCTCAGTCACAAATTCATGAACTAGCAACTAAAGTAATTAATGAACAAACTAAGTCACAAATGTTGCAAACAGAGAAAATGGCAAGTTTGGGGCAGATGGTAGCGGGAATAGCTCATGAAATTTTAAATCCGGTTAATTTTATTGCCGGAAATTTAGAATATTTAGCTAATTACAGTCAAGATTTAATTGATTTAATTGCTGCTTACGAAACGGAAGTAAATTATGTACCTGAAACAGTAAATAATTTAAGAGAAGAGATAGAAATCGACTTTTTAAAAGATGATATGCAGCAAATTGTTAGTAGTATGCGATTGGGTACAGAAAGGTTAGTAAAAATAGTTAATAGTTTGCGGAATTTTTCTCATATTGGCGACGGACAGCAGAAACCAATAGATATACATGAATGCTTAGAAAGCACGTTACTGATTTTACATAATCGAATTAAGTACAGTATTGAATTGGTCAAAGATTACGGTAAATTACCACCAGTTAGTTGTTATTCTGGGCAGTTGAGTCAAGTATTTGTCAATATTATTGGTAATGCTGTTGATGCGTTAATGGAAAAGGTGTTAGTCGCACCTAAAACATGGAAAGCACAGATTAGAGTCAGTACAGAAATTGTAGAAGCTGAGGGTAAAAAATGGGCAAAGGTTAGAATTGGAGATAATGGCCCTGGTATTCCTGGGGAAATTCAGGGGCGAATTTTTGAAACTTTTTTTACTACCAAACCAGTAGGTAAAGGAACTGGGTTAGGATTAGCTATTAGTCATCAAATTGTGACCGAAAATCATCAAGGTAAGTTGAATGTGCGATCGCAAAGTAACAAATTAGAAGACTTTTCTGCCAATATAAATACCGAATTCGAGATTATGCTGCCATTATTTACCGCCTGCTAATTTTCGCCGTAACTCGCGAATAGCTGTGCTAGTATTGCGATCGCCAGCCACCCGAAAACACTCTACCAAAATTTCCGATACATTCATTGTGGGAAAATAGCGGCTATTATCTACAACTTCGTAGCCTTCTTCCTGATAGTTATAAATTACCAAACCTTTCCTTTTATATATCCAAACTTCCGGTACTTTGTAGGGTAAATAATCATTTACATCAGTGTAAGTAGTAACATCTATTTCTATTACTAAATCAGGGGATGGATCGACACCCCAATTAATGCGATTCTTCCCAACAACAGCTGCCCAATTATCAATATAAAAACAGTAATCTGGCTCAATTCCCCTAATTTTCGGCAAATCCATTGTAATCGGAGTAAATGCCTCGTAATCTCTTTCTAAACGATCTAGCAAAACTTTAACTACATCTGCGATTATATTCGCTTCACGTCCGTGAATAGGTAAAGGTGACATTAACAGAATTTCTCCGGGTCGATATTTAATGCGGGGAATAGATCGATCGCCCAATAACTCAACCAATTTCTGATAATCTTCCCAACTCCCAGGTAATCGTAAAATTGCACCTGGAGGTAAATAAATTTTCTCTGGTGTCACAACAGCAAACATTTAAAATTCACCTTCTTGTTGGATACCGATGACTAGGAAAATTTGACTAGGACTTACAGATTTACCAGATTTATTTATTAATACTGACGATCGCTTAAATCCATAAATCCTGGTCTTTGATTTTTAATTTTGCTTTAATTCCCCATTATTACTATCCCCGACAATGGCTTTCATTCCCTCTAAAGAAGCGGGAATACTACGCGGGTCCATAAACATTACCTTGCTGCTATCGCTGCTACCAATTTTTGTTCCCATTTCCAAATAATTTTGAGCAACTAAATATTGCAAAGCTTCTTTAGCATGAGGATCGCCTTGCAAAATCTTACTAATTATTTGCAAAGCTTCCGCTGTAGCTTGGGCTTTTAGAACTTGTTGCTGGCGTTCAGCTTGGGCTTTTAAAACAATGGTTTTTTGTTGAGCCTCTGCATCTAAAATCACCGCTTTTTGCCGTGCTTCTGCATCTAAAACTTGGGCTTCTGCCTTACCTCTAGCAGAGTTAATTGCAGCTTCTCTTTCCCCTTCCGATGTGAGAATTGCCGCCCGTTTTCTCCGTTCCGCGGACATTTGTAATTCCATTGAATCTTGGACTGCTTTAGAGGGAACGATATCTCGCAGTTCTACCCTTGTTACTTTTACGCCCCAAGGATCGGTAGCTTCATCTAAATCTCGCAAGAGGATTTCATTAATTTGAGAACGGGCGGTAAAGGTTTCATCTAATTCTAGTTTGCCCATTTCCGAGCGAATTTGAGTCAGCACTAAATTGACCATTGCTGAGTGAAGATTTTCTACTTTGTAGTAAGCTTTCTCCAAATCTAAAATCCGCCAATAAACTACCGCATCCGCAGTTATTGATACGTTATCACGGGTAATACATTGTTGCGGAGGAATGTCTAAAACTTTTTCCCGAATGGTTTCTTTATAAACAATGCGATCGACCACGGGAACAATGACATTTAAACCAGGTTGGAGTTTTCTTCCCTTATATTCGCCCCAAGTTTCTACCAAGGCTTCATTACCTTGATTAATTACTTTAACTGCACTAGAGACAGCTGAACCACCTAAAACTAAAGCTATGATTGCCGCCAAAAATCCTTCCATTTTTTTATCCTCTTTGTTATCTGGGAATTGGTTGATTTACAAGTTATCAGGTAAGACAATTAAAGTGGTGCCTTCCCTGCCGATCACGTAAACTTTTTCATTAGGTGCGATCGCTTTTGTTTCATCACTACAACGCGCCCGCCAAGAATTCCCTTCGTATAAAACTCTTCCCGTTTGTCCTGGCAAAATTTCGCTGATTGTTTGTGCTTCTACCGCATCCCTAATTGCTGGGCTTTTCCGTTTAGGTGTCAAACGACGGAACAGCAAAAATAACCCCCCGGAAAGTAGCAACCAAACTATTACCTGCAATAAAGGCGACGGCATCACGGGAGCAACTAAGGCAACGATCATCGCAGCTACGCCCATAATCACCGCAGTGTAAGCGGTGGGTAAAATGAATTCTACCAAACATAGTGCTGTGCCAAACAATAGCCAAACTAAGGTAGGACTGATGGTAAAGGATAATGCTGCTGTTGCCATTAATCCCATCAGCGAATCCAACTCGGTACTTGGTAGCGAGTAGTTGCTAGCGGCAACTAAACTCATTAATAAATCATCCAATAGCATATTGATATTCATTACCAGTACTTCTATAGTTAACATGAAGTATTTATTCTCAGAGTCAGATAAAATGGAAATTAATCGAAAGATTTGTTGATCGCAACACTTCAGTTATTACTTTTCTGTAAGAAAACGTAACTCTTTGAGACACACTCTGATTTAATAACTAAATCTATTTTATTAATGAAGCTCTATGAGCAGTTCCGCACCGTCGATGAATCGCTACCTTTGGGCATCTGACCCTGCTTCAGCCCAAATTTCCCCAGGAGTGCGAATACAAGATAGATATCAAGTAATTGCACCGCAAATTTGGCTAGATACGCAACCAGAAGTACCACCCTATGTCCCTCAAGAATTACCAGAAGAAACCATTCCCTACCTCCGCTTATTTCCCCAGCGGCTTCATATTCCAGAAGTTTATGGTATAGCTGTTTTAGGCGAGGAACCGGACAACGCAGAAGTAATTTTGCTGGAAAACGTGCCGATCGACTCTGAAGGCAATCTCTACCCCGCTATCATAGAGCAATGGCATCATACGAAAGCAGTCAGACAAGTTTATTGGCTGTGGCAAATTCTTCAATTGTGGACACCGCTATCGGAATTAGGAGTAGCATCAAGTTTACTAGTTCCCGAAAATATTCGAGTCCAAGGTTGGCGAGTTTGGCTGTTGCAACTGTTTAGTGATTCTCCAGAAATCGATCGCACAAATTCCACATATCCCGAACCAAGTTTAACCGCCTTCTGTGATTGCTGGTTAGAATGGATCGCCGGATCGCATCCTTCAGTTTTAGACCGCTTAGAACAAATTTGGCAACAGATTGGCGATCGGCGAAAAACGCTAGATGAAATTTCCTTAGAATTAAATCAGTTATTGTTAGAAAAAGCCGCCGAACTTCCCCTCCGGTTACAAGTAGCTGGCGCTACAGACCAAGGGCCAATGCGTTCTAGCAACGAAGATTCTTGCTATCCCACTGAATCCGATTTTCTCTTACAAACCGAATCACCTAACGATTTGTTAATTCCTAACTTCACCTTAGTTTGTGATGGAATTGGCGGACATGAAGGCGGAGAAGTTGCCAGTTTAATGGCATTACAAACCCTAAAATTGCAAGTGAGAGCATTATTAGTTGAAATCGCTCAACAAACAGAAATTGTCCCGCCAAATGTTATCTGCGAACAAATCACCGCAATTATTCGGGTTGTCAATGACTTAATTGCCAAACAAAATGATTCCCAAGGGCGAGAAATGCGTCAAAGAATGGGAACAACATTAGTCATGGGATTGCAAATACCACAAAAGATTAATAAACCAGATGGAACTATTTTAGAAAATGCCCACGAACTTTTTATTGCCAGTGTTGGAGATAGTCGAATTTACTGGATAACCGCTGATTATTGTCAACAAATAACAATAGATGATGATGTCGCAACTAGGGAAGTTCGTTTAGGGCGAAGTTTCTACCGGGAAGCATTGCGGCGAGTTGATGGCGGTGCTTTAACACAAGCATTAGGAACAAGAGAAGCGCAAATTTTGCGTCCGACAGTTCAACGATTCATCTTAGAAGAAGAGGGAATGTTATTATTATGTTCTGATGGTCTGAGCGATAAAAATACCGTAGAAGAATCTTGGCAGGAATTTGCTAAACCTGTCCTAAAAAATAAGATTAGTTTAGAAGATGCGGTGCAATCTTGGATTAACCTAGCTAATGAAAAAAATGGACATGATAATACTTCAGTAGTACTCACCCGCTGTTTACTTTCTCCCGAACCACCCGTACTATTTGAACCAAGAAAAGTAGAAGTAGAAGCAGAATCAGAAGCACAAACACCAACCGCTAGTTATCCTCTAGAATCGGAATTTACCGAAGCTTCTAAAGCATTATTGTACTCAGAAGCTACTCAACCAGAAGCAGGCGAAACTGTTGATGTGGAAACTGTAAGGCGGGGTGGTTGGTTAACAGTGTTGGTAACTTTAGGAGTGTTAGTAGTGTTTGGTTTAATTGGTTTTGGAGTTTGGCGATCGCTAATTCCCCAAAATACCCCACCAGCACAAGAAACACAAGTAAATCCTAACGATTAAATAGGATATTTGTGAATCTAAAATCGTGCGAATCCAATTCTCACTTTAGATTATGATTACTCAAATTCCGGCCTCTCAATTATCAATTTCCTGGCCCAAACTACCAGAAGATTTTCCCCTACCTGACAATCCAGTGGAATTAGCCCAGCCGAGGTGGGTAGAGGCAGTTTGGCACTGCCGCAACGAATTGATTTGTTTACAAAGTTATCCAAATCATATCGTAAAAAGGCGTTGCGTAGTGCGTCTTCAGACCACGTAGCAACATCCTTTTAGAATCCCCTGTGCTTCTAGCCAGGGGAGATGTCAACTTGCAGGTTTTACCCACTGACAGTAAATTGCTAAATCGAGAGCAAAGCGAGCGAAAGCGAAGAGCAAAAGACTTTCAATACAGAGAATACCCAAAGACCAAAGGGTACTTTCCCACTTTAACCCGATATCCACCTGAGCTAAACCTCTGACTAGCCCAAAAGATAACACCGCGCCTTCTTGGAGATGAGAATTTTCATCTTGGCGGATAATGTAGCGGTAAGTGATACCGAAGAGGAAACCACTAAAAAAAGCAACTCCTCCACTAAATAACAGATTAATCAAAGTTGAAGTTTGCCAAATAGCAACAGCGGGAAACTGCTGTGTCAGAAACCAATGCAACAGCGTCATGACGCTAAATGCCAGCGACAGCGACAAAGCGCCACAAATACCAGCCTTCAGAGATTCTATCCGTTCCGCGTTTAAGTCGTCCAAAGTTAAGATCCCAGCACTAACGAAGTATGATAATCTTTGGAGTCGTTTTCGATCTGATTGGTTGTAAATAAAGCTTATGGATATCCTCTCTTTAGGTTGGGTTGCTTTGTTAGTTCTCTTTACCTATTCGATTTCAATGGTAGTTTGGGCGCGTAACGGTTTCTAAAACAGTGGAAACAATAATACCTATTTACAATGTTCTCGCCGTAGCAGCTTTAGTACTGTTACTCACTGTCACTGGTGGCGTTGTTTACTTAACGTTAGCAGATTGGCGCGATCGCAGACGACAAGAGCGAGATCAACGTTCTCGTCGTCGCTGAGTCTAGGCAGAGAGGCAGAGAAAACAAGGGGATAAGGGAAAAATTTTACCTTTTCTCCTGCCTTCTTGCCTTCTGCCTCCTAAACTTCTCCCTTACAAAGTCAAGACATCTGCTTCAGTAAGAGTGTTAGCATCAACTCCCTGTAACACAGCTAAAAGTTTTCCATTGCTGGAAATTAGCGTATTCGCAGCATCAGTTCCAGTACCTTGATTGACACTCTCACCGCCAAGCTACGCTGTGGCGGGAGATTCTTGCTTCAACGAGTGACCTTGCTTGAGCGTTGTTTCCAAGTTCAAGTAGAGGGTCGTCTCTCCACAAGCGTTAATTTCGCTATGCCCTAGCGTATTTGATACGTAACCAAGTATTTGCAGAGCCTTGATTAGGATATTAATCGCGGCGTTTTCGTCTCTGTCTAAAATCACTCCACACTTACAAGCATGAGTGCGAACAGACAGGGATTTTTTCACTGTTGCGCCACATTTTGAACAATTCTGCGAAGTGTGGTGGGGTGGTACTGCGACAGCAACTTTGCCAAACTTAAGGGCGAAATATTGTATCCATTCCCTAAATTGTGACCAAGCTGCATCATTGATCGACTTGGCTAGGTGACGGTTTCTCACCATGTTTTTCACTTTTAGGTCTTCAAAAGCTACGATGTCGCTAGACATCACTACGCACCTTGCCGTCTTCACCGCAAAGTCTTTACGCTGCCTTGATACCTTTAAATGCTGTCTACCTAGTCGGTTAATCGCTCTTTTCCTGTTATTTGAACCCTTAACCTTTTTGGAAACTCGACGCTGTAACCGTTTTAACCTTTTCTCTGACTTTCTCAGGTAGCGTGGATTATCTACTTTATTTCCTTCGCTATCGGTGCAGAAATGATTCAATCCTACATCTAATCCGATATTCCTACCCGTTGGCTCCAATGTTTGCTTAACATCAACATTAATGCAGAACTGGCAATAGTATCCATCGGCTCTCTTGATTAATCTAACTCTTTGAATTTGCTCTATTTGGTAAAAGTGCAAATCGTAAGTTCCGATTAACTTGAAAGTACCCATTCCTTTCTTGTCGGTAAAGGTGATGGTTTTCTTGTCATCAGAAAGCTTCCATCCTGATTTCTTATATTCAACGGAACGTTGATTCTTTTTGAACTTAGGAAAGCCTTTCTTTCCGGGAGTCTTCTTTTTGCAATTATCAAAGAAGCGAGATATGCCAGCCCAACACCTTTCTGCTGATGCCTGTCTAGCTGTCGAGTTGAGTTCTGCTGTAAAGGAAAATTCCTTGGCTAATCTAGCGGTATATTTATTTAGATCGTAGCCACCCACGCCTTTATTATCTATCCAGTATCTTAAGCACTTGTTACGGATAAATTGAGAGGTGCGAATAGCGTCATCAATTGCTTGATATTGCCTTAGTTTTCCTTTTAGCTTGAACTCGTAGACTATCATGGTTAATCGACCTAATCACCAACTTTATAGTAGTACAATCCTACAAAAACGTCGATTTGCTACGCTCAATTTGAGTTGGTTGGTCACAATTCATCTCCCGTTACAACGCAGTTTAACGGGAGTCTTCTTGCTCCATTGAGATAACAGCATTGTGGGCGGGGCTGTTTTTCCAACCTTGTAGCGCATCTGTGGCTGTGGCGATATAACTACCTGTACCGCCAAAGGCATTTTCGTAACCATTACCAAAGTACCCGGTATTTAACCTTTGGGGTGCTGCCCACATTGCTGAGTAAGTACTGGGGTTGTTAGGGTCGTAAGGTGCATCACTCCAAGAGTGAGTTAAAGTCCCGATGTTTTCTGCTAAATCTTGGACATGGCGATTAGCAACGGTACTCAGGGCTTTGGATGCTGCTATGGGCGCTAGTCCATTTTGGGCGCGATATTCGTTGACTAGATTGTAGAGCTTGGTTTCTTCAGATTCCAAACCGTCTCCCGGAAGGTTTGAGTAAATATTAACTGTCATGGTAGTTTTTCCTTAAGTTTCAAAAAGTAGAAAATGTACACAAAGCGAAATAAATATTGATACCAGTATGGTTCTGGGTTTTTCTCTGCCATGCTTTGATTAATTGGTAAAATGACGAATCCTGGCTACATTTATCATTCCCAGGAAAAATCGAAATATCAGTATTAAAGCGAAAAAACTTTTTCTTTGTTACGAACTTGTACGTACTTTATTCAAGCAAAAGAGCAAGGAAAGTGGAAGTAAACAGGAAAATTAGCAGAATTTATTTGGCAAGCAAGATTGACTTTCGCAAGGGTAACTATGCTAACCTGTTGAGAATCGCTACACTGGCTGATACAGTTGTATTTTTATCTCGGTTCGCCCAGCGCATAATGGTTCATATAAAGCGCGTGGAATTATCTCACTTCAAGTCCTTCGGCGGCACTTCCCAAGTCCCTCTGCTGCCGGGGTTTACGGTTATTTCTGGGCCAAATGGTTCGGGAAAGTCGAATATTTTGGACGCGCTGCTGTTTTGTCTTGGTCTTGCTAGTTCTAAGGGGATGCGTGCGGAACGCTTACCTGATTTGATTAACCACAATCACCAAACTAATCGCGGTACTGCTGAAGCTAGCGTTACCGTGACTTTTGATTTGTCTGATGAGCCTGGGTTTTTTGCTGCTGAGGAGCAGGGGAGCAGAGGGGCAGAGGAGCAGAGGGGCAGAGGGGCAGAGGAGCAGGGGAGCGAGTCTACTGCTGATACTGTTGAATTAAATGGAGATGGAGAAAATTCCCAGTCCCCAGTCCCTAGTCCCCAGTCCCCGAAAGAATGGAGTGTGACGCGAAAGTTGCGGGTGACGAAGCAGGGGAGTTATAGCTCGACTTACTTTATTAATGGGGAGTCTTGTACGCTGACGGAGTTGCACGAGCAGTTGAATCGGTTGCGGGTTTACCCGGAAGGTTACAATGTGGTGTTGCAGGGGGATGTGACTAGCATTATTTCGATGAATGCTAAGGAACGTCGGGAAATTATTGATGAGTTGGCGGGTGTTGCTGCTTTTGACCGGAAGATTTCTCAGGCGAAGGAGACTTTAGAATCGGTTAAGGAAAGGGAAGATAGTTGTCGGATTGTGGAAAGGGAGTTGATTTCGCAGCGCGATCGCCTTTCTCAAGATAGAATTAAGGCGGAAAAGTATCAGAAACTCCGCGGCGAATTACAGGAAAAGGAGAAGTGGGAGGTTGTTTTAGTTTGGCAAACTCTCAGAAAACAAGAATGGCAGTTAAGGGAACAAATTGCATTAGGCGATCGCAATTCTATCCAATTAACTGAACAATTGGAAAGTCTCAATCAACAAATTCGGCAAGTTAGCGCAGAATTAGAAGAGTTGAATGCTAAAGTTAAGGCTCTGGGTGAAGAGGAACTTTTGGCATTACAAGCGGTTTTGGCAACTCAAGAAGCGGAGAAACGTCAGTTACAATTACGCCAAACGGAGTTAACGACGAGTTTTAATGAAACGGAAAAACGGTTGAGGGAAACTCGCCAGGAAATTGAGCAACATCAGCAAAGTTTAGGGCGAATTTCTCAGGAACAGGAATTTGTGAGAAATGAGTTGGTGGGATTGGTGGCGCTGCGGGATGCTGCACAGTTGGCGGTGAATCAGAGTCGGGAAAGTGCAAGTGCGATCGCATCT
The DNA here is from genome assembly GCF_041929135.1 of Floridaenema fluviatile BLCC-F154. NCBI lineage: Bacteria > Bacillati > Cyanobacteriota > Cyanophyceae > Aerosakkonematales > Aerosakkonemataceae > Floridanema > Floridanema fluviatile. Next base: position 60,703 of record NZ_JBHFNS010000091.1, read on the forward strand.
TCTTCAGAAGCTTGGGTACAACAACAAACTTCCCTAAATCGCCAAGTTGAAAGTTTATTAGAAATCATCGACCCTCAACGCACAGAACAAGCACAATTAAGGGAACGTTCAACTAACTTAGAAAGGTTAATTGAAGAACAAACGCAACTTTTAGAATCTCTTGCACCTCAGTTAGAAAGTAAACAATCTCGCGAGGTGGATTTTGAAAATCAATTACAAGATTCTGGCGAAAGAGTGCAGCAGTTAGCGGAAAGATTATCTTACGCGGAACAAGAGTTAAAACTGCAACAAGATACGCAAAAACGTCTATCTCAAGAACAGCGAGAAAAGCAACGCCAACTCGATAAATTAGAAGCGCAACAACAAGCGCAACAAGAAGCACAAGGAACTTACGCGACTAAGTTAATTTTACAGTCTGGAATGCCGGGAATTTGTGGTTTAGTTGCTCAGTTGGGAAGAGCTTTTCCTGAATATCAATTGGCGCTGGAAACTGCGGCGGGTGCGCGTTTGGGACATTTAGTGGTCGAAGATGATGGAATTGCGGCGGCGGGAATTGAATTATTAAAACAGAAGAAGGCGGGAAGAGTTACCTTCTTACCTTTGAACAAAATTTATGCGCCAAAACTTACCCCAGTGGTAAGTTTAAGATATGCTAACGGATTCATTGATTATGCAATTAATCTGATAGAATGCGAACCACGATATCGAGATATTTTTGCTTACGTTTTTGGGAGCACTATTGTATTTAAAACTTTGAGCGATGCGAGACAGTTTTTAGGTCAGTATCGCATCGTAACTTTAGAAGGAGAATTGTTAGAAGCTAGTGGGGCGATGACTGGTGGAAGTGTGAGTCATAGTTCTGGGTTGCACTTTGGTACAGGTCATTCTACTGAATCGGTAGAAGTAGTAAGTTTGAAGAATAGATTGCATGATATTGAGTTGGTTTTGGAGAGATGCGAAGAGAGTATTGGAAAACTTTCGCTTTCAGTGAAACAGCTAACTCAAGAGTTAACGGAAGCGAGACAGGAAAGACGGGAACAAGAGTTACATTTTGAGCAATTGAAGAGAGAAATTAATGGGTTGAACGAACAGCGATCGCAATTGAACTCCCAAATTGCTAAAAATACCTTAGAATTATCAAGTGCCAAATCTCGCTTGCAAATTCTCGAAACTGAATTACCTGCCAACGAAGCAAACTTAGCCCAACTAAGACAAACTTTAGCTGAGTTGGAACAGTCGCAAATTCACAGCGAATGGCAACAAATGCAAGCAACGATTAAAGTTCAAGAAGCAGAACTAAATCAACGCGAGCAAAATCTGCGAAACGACGAACAAAGGTTAAAAGATTTAGAGAATCAAAGTCAACTTCTCCAATCAAGAATTGGTGAATCTCAGCGACGGGTGACGGAATACGAAACCCAGAGAAATCAGCAACAAGAACAGTTAAATACTGTGTCGAATCAAGACTTAGAACTTAATGCGAAGATTGGCGAAACGCAAGCGGCGATGGTGCAAGCAGAGGCGAAGTTAGGAGAAGAGAAAAAGACGAGAGATGCTAGGGAAAATAAATTGCGTCAACTGCAAAAATCCCAACAACAAACTGAATGGGAATTGCAAAAACTGCAAGAAACTCAAGCTGCACGTCGGGAAGAATTAACAAACGTGGAAACGCAAAGACAAACCCAAGAAACCGAATTACCCGAACCTTTACCCACTGTACCAGAAAACACTAATTTGGAAGAATTGCAGAAAGAAATCCGGGCGATTCAAAAGCGGTTGCAAGCGATGGAACCCGTGAATATGTTAGCTTTGGAAGAATACGATCGCACCCAAGCGCGTTTAGATGAACTAACCGAAAAACTCACAACTTTAGAAGCAGAACGCACCGAGTTGTTACTGCGAATTGAAAACTTTACCACCTTGAGATTTCGCGCTTTTAAAGAAGCATTCGATGCAGTAAATGAGAACTTTCAGACAATTTTTGCTGAACTTTCCGAAGGAGATGGTAGCTTAACTTTAGATAACCCGGAAGATCCTTTTGCTGGGGGACTGAACTTAGTTGCTCATCCAAAAGGAAAACCAGTGCAACGACTAGCTTCCATGTCAGGAGGAGAAAAATCTTTAACCGCCTTGAGCTTTATTTTCGCCTTACAACGCTATCGCCCCTCGCCATTTTACTCATTTGATGAAGTCGATATGTTTTTAGATGGAGCAAACGTGGAACGATTAGCTAGAATGATTAGACAACAGGCCGATCGCGCACAGTTTATCGTGGTTAGTCATAAAGGCCCTATGATTAAAGCAGCAGAGAGAGTAATTGGAGTGACTCAAGCAAGGGGAGCATACACACAAGTGTTGGGAATTAAGTTGCAAACTGCGGCTAAACCTAACTAAACTTTATTTCATTAAGATTGGTAATATAAAAGGATTTTTCATTCTTGTTTCGGGATAAGTTAATGACATCTGATCAGATCCGCCTCCGCTCAGAAATATTGGGTACACAGGTTATTACTCGCGACACGGGTAAGCGCCTGGGAGTAGTAAGTCAGCTTTGGGTAGATATCGATCGCCGAGAAATAGTCGCGCTCAGTTTACGAGATAATATACTTGGGATCGGCGGCGTACCCAGAAATATGCTTTTAGAACGCATCCGTCAAATAGGCGACGTTATTTTGGTAGATGATGATAGCGTCTTAGAAGATGATGTAGATGTAGAAGCATATAGTAATCTAGTCAACTGCGAAGTAATTACAGAAACAGGCGAACCTTTGGGAAGGGTAAGAGGGTTTAAGTTTGATATTGAAGACGGTAAACTGACTTCTTTAGTTATTGCTTCGGTAGGTTTACCACAAATTCCCGATCGGGTTGCAGGTTTTGAGACAATTAGTACTTATGAGTTACCGATTCAAGAAATTGTCAGCAGTGGCCCAAATCGGTTAATCGTCTTTGAAGGTTCGGAAGAAAGACTGGTACAATTAACCGTGGGCGTAATGGAACGCTTAGGTATTGGTAGAGCGCCTTGGGAACGAGAAGAAGACGAGTTTGCTGCTCCTGTAGCGATTAGACCAGAAAATCAATTACCAAAAGGCGAACCTTTGCGTGCAGCTAACCCCCAACCAGTTCGCGCCACCAGACCTGTTGTAGAACAAGAATGGGATGATGATAATTGGGAAGCTGAGCGTCCGCAACCTTTACGCAAAATGGCGCAAGCAGAACCAGTATACGAGGAAGAGTTAGAAGAAGCAAATTGGAGCGAACCACCACAACGGAGTTACGCCCAAAAAGCAGCTTACCCGGAACCGGAACTCCCACGTTACGATAGTCGGAAGTACGAAGATCAGTACGACGAAGATTATGATACCGAGGACGTTTGGGCGGATGATGAATCACCTAAACCTTACAAAGCTCCCAAGGTGAATATTCCTGAGAAGAAGAAAGCACCGGAGTACGAAGAGGAAGAACGCTACTAAAGTTTTGGGTTGTTGGTGGTAAAGCGGTGGCTTCTTTAAGGAGTCGCCGCTTTTAATTTATTGTAATTTTTGTAGGGTGCGTAACGCACCATCGCCAATGATTTTTTTAACCACAGATGTCCACAGATGAACACAGATGAACACAGATGTGCGGGTAGGTTTTTGGTGGGGTGCAAAAGTCTGTTTTTTGAACGCAGATGTTAAAGCTTTATTGTTATGTTTCATATAATTTGGTAAGTTTTTGCTCTAATCTTTCAAACGCTACTTCAAGAGGGAATTTTTCACCTAGTTCTAGTTCTTTCAGTCCAATTTCTACTTTTTCGCGAGTTTCTTTTAAACTCTGCTTGTAATTTATACTTTGTTCTTCTAGTAAGTTTAATGCTGCTGCGATCGCCATTCTCTCCCCTCTTCCTTTGCGCTCTTCGCGTCTTACTCGCTACGCACACGCGGTTCAATAAAAGCCAAATTTAAAGTTTTTTATCGATTTGCGCCAGATGTGTAAATTTAGAAGATCTCATGGGATTAATAAAACTAGTGTTTTTCCCTGTTTTGGAGCGATTATCAATGTTTAATTTTAACAATCTCAAGCTTAGAGGCAGAATTATTTTGGGGTATGGAGTTCCCTTATTGCTAACACTTGGAGCAACTTCAGCAGTAATCTTTAATGCTCAAAAAGTAGAACAACAAGGAACAGCAAGCGAGCGAGGTTGGTCGCTTGTGCAAGACACCGATCGCTTAGCTTTAACTTTATATAAACGACAGTCAATGATTCGGGCTTATATCTTAACAGGTGAACAACGATTTTTGGATCAATATGAAACAAGTGTTACGGAATATAATCAGTACATTAGTTCTTTAGAAACAGCAGTACAATTTTCTACTTCCGAGCAAGCAAAAAGACTAGAAGAATTAAAAGTTCTCGGTAAAAAAATTTATCAAGCTAACTTAGATATGGCTAGATTAGTTAAGGCTGGTAATTCTGAAGATGCGATTAAGTTATTTTCCGAAGGGCCAATATTGCCTTTAGTCGAGCAAGCTTCGGAGGTATTTAGGAATGTAAATACTACAGAAGATAAGCTACAGGCGGGGAGAGATCAAGAGGCGACAGAGGCAATGCGATCGCTAATCCTAACCGCCATATTTGGGACAATTGCTGCTATTCTTATGGCTGTAGTAATTGGTTCTTGGTTGGCTTCTCGAATTACTAAACAGGTAAATGAAATTGCCAACAATATTGCTACTTCTTCTAGGGAAATTGCGGTGACAGTGGAACAACAAGAACGCACTGCTATTCAGCAATCTAGTTCGGTTAATGAAACTACAACTACGATGGATCAGTTGAGTGTATCTGCTCAACAATCTGCTCAACAAGCTGAAACTGCGGCTAGTGGCGCTCAACAAGTTTTGTCCTTGACTGGTGAAGGTAACGAAGCAGTAAATCGTACTTTAGACAATATGTTAATGTTAACTAATCGGGTGAATATTTTAGCTGAACAAATCTCTCTTTTAAATGAGCAAACTAGTCAAATTGGTAGTATTTCTGGATTAGTTGCAGACTTAGCAAATCAAACTAATATGTTGGCATTAAATGCAGCAGTGGAAGCAGTGAGAGCAGGAGAACATGGTAAAGGTTTTGGTGTAGTTGCGTCGGAAATTCGCAAACTTGCCGATCAAAGTAAAAAATCAGCTGAGAAAATTAATCACTTGGTAAATGCTATTCAGTCGGCACTTAATTCCACAATTATGGTGACAGAAGAAAGTACAAAAGCGACTTTTCAAGGAACTCAAATTACTGAACAAACCGCAGAAGTTTTTAATCAAGTAACAAAAGCAATTAATGATGTTGCAGCTAGTGTAAAACAAATCTCTATTAATGCTAACCAACAAGCTATGGCTGTGCAACAGGTAGTCACGGCGATGAATACGCTAAATACAGCAGCTAGAGATAACGCTAGTGGTATTAGTCAAACTAAAGTTAGTACTCATCAATTAAATGAAGCGGCACAAAATTTAAAGGCGGTAGTTTAATATTTATTCGAGTGATATCAAGGTAGTAGCAAAGCGATCGCGTCCCTGATGTTTGGCAATATAAAGTGCTTGATCTGCTTGTTCTACTAACATTTCTGGATACATTTGAGCTAAGGGAATTATACTGGCAATGCCTAAACTAATGGTAACTCGATCGCTCACTTCTGAATCAGAATGGGGAATTGATAAAGCTCGAATTGCATTACCAATTCGTTCTGCAACTAATGTGGCTCCTTCTAGGTTAGTATTTGGTAAAATGATGCCAAATTCCTCGCCACCATAACGAGCAACTAAATCCGATGGACGATATAATAGTTTTTGAACAGTTTGAGCAATTTTAATTAAACATTCATCTCCTTCTTGATGTCCGTAGCGATCGTTATAACGTTTAAAATAATCCACATCAAACAGGATGAAAGATAAAAACTTTTGTTCTCTTAATGCTCTTTGCCATTCCTTGATTAAGTAATCATCAAAGCGACGACGGTTAGCAATTTTGGTAAGAGAATCAATATTAACTAGTTTTTCTAATTTTCGATTTGCTTGTTGTAGTTTTGCTTTAGTTAAACGCAATGCTTTTTCCATTTGCTTACGTTCAGTAATGTTGTAAAGGATGCAATGTGTCTTGAGGAATTGACCATGATTATCTGACTGAACACGACCTTCTAGTAATACAGTAATTCGCGATCGATCCTTTCGCACTAATTGTAGTTCGGAATGAATCGTAGCGTTACATTTAAAGCAATCAAACCGTTTTGGGAATAAATCTTGTGTTTGTCTTGACCAAAGATTACCGAAGGATTGACCAATTAATTCTTCACGGGTATAACCTAAAAGTTCACACAGTTCTGAATTAACATCGATGATTTGTCCTTGTTCATTTAAAGATTGGTAGGCGACAGGTGAGTTATCAAATAAGTTGCGAAAACGTTGTTCGCTTTCTCGTAATGCTGCTTCTGCTTGTTTGCGATCGCTAACATCTCGCTGAACACCAAAATGTCCGGTAATCTTTCCTTGCTCATCATATAAACAAATATAGTAACCTTCAATCCACATTTGCAAACCGTCAAATCGACGTTCATCTGTTTCTATATGTAACTGACCTGCATCAAACAATTTCCGCCATATCTCTCTACCTTGAGAAATATTATGAGCAAAAAAGCCATTAGGTGTTAAACCGATAAATTCTTCTCGACTAGCGCCATATTGCTCTAGCATGGCATTATTTATTTTGGTAACTCTTTGATGAGCAAATACATAGTCTAATACTTGTTCTTTATCAACAGTTTCATCCCATTGTACGGGTCGATCTAGCATCATGAAAAAGAAGCCGTCAAGAGATTGAGAAAAGAATAATTCTAGCTGTGCTTTACTCTCTCGTAATGCTGCTTCTACTTCTTTGCGATCGCTAATATCTTTAATCACTACAATTATGCAATCCTGTCCTTCTAAATTGCAGATTTCAGCTGAGAGCAGGACAGTTTTCTTTTCTTTTGATTTCAGGGTAGCACCAACTTCTAAATTGTAAATATTTCGGTTGTTTTTGAGGATTTCTCTAAACTTTTCTCGATCGGCTAAATTAGTCCACAGTCCTAATTCTAAAACGGTATGACCAATACATTCTTCACGGGAATAACCGAATAAATCAACGAACCGTTTGTTGATTTCCAGAATACTTCCTTTGTCAAGAGTGAGAATCGCGATCGGATCGGGGCTAGTGCGAAAAATCGTGGTAAATTTTTCTTTAGAATCTAAGAAAGCATTTTTAATTTGTTCAAATGAATCTCGTAATTGTTCTGCCATTAAATTAAAAGATTGTGCCAGTTCGCCCAATTCTTTGATCTGGCTTTCTGTTGCTAAATGCTGGCTTAAATTACCTGATGCCATTGCTTGACTGGCTTGGTTAATTTGAGAAATTCTTTTAGTAATTTCGTTAGCAGTAAATATTCCTAGTGCGATCGCTATTCCCAATGCGCCAACACTCAAGAGAACTGTGTTCCGAGTATTAGCGTTAATTTCTGTCATAAAATCTGATTCTGGGATAATAATTATTACTAACCAATCCAAACCATACTTATCCTGATAAGGTAATACTCGGATAAACTGCCGTTCTCTTTTATAAATAAAACTAAAATTCTGAGCTACTTTCCAGTTATGGTACTTGCCAAAATTCTTTCTTAAATATTGAGCAACCTCTCGCGTTTTAGCATCTTGGCTATTAAGTGCTGACGATCTTCTTTGTTGTCCTTTATCTCGTTTGATCTTAGGAATTTCTAATGTTGATGAAGCGACTAATTCTCCAGAACGTTCAATAATAAATGTTTGCCCTGTAGGGGAAAACTTTAACTGATGTAGAAAGTTACTGATATCTGCTAGGGAAAAACTGGAAGTAAAAATTCCCTGAAATTTTTCTTTAGGACTATAAATAGGTGCAGATGCTTGCATTCCCAAAATAGGTGCAGCATGATAAAGAAAAATCGGTGTCCAGGTTTGTTCTCCCACTTTTTTTGCGTAAGTATACCAGGGAAGTTTGCGGAAATTATCAGACAAGGTATAAACTAATTTTTGTGGATTGCCTTGACTATCAACCAAAAAAAACTGGCGTTGATTCAAATTAGTTTTGTTGATTGCCATGAAAAATAGTGTTCCAATCTGCCAATTTTCTCCAGTCATTTTCTCCACTTTTCGGCGATATTCTTCGGTGATAATGCGTCCATAACCGATCGCTTCTCCCCCTTCACTCCAAAAATAATTAGTCGCCAAAGATGGATTTAAAATCATTTGCTGCCATAATTGTTTTTGTAGTTGCTTCAAGTCTTTTGGATTTAAAGTTTGTTCTTTTATTGCTAAGTTGTTTGCCGCTACAACATGATGGGGAGTATGCAGATAATGAGTTAAGCGATCGCTAATTCTTTCTCCCACTTCTGCCATCATTTGATTTGCTAAATTTTTCACTGCCTTTTGTCCGCTTTGAAAGGACAAATAACCCACTAAACTGACTACTCCTACAGTTTGGATCACAAATGGTACTACTAGTACCAAACGCAAGCTAACTGTTTTACAGAGATAATTCGACCAGTGAAGTAAAAAATAACGCATCTCAAATCAAACTTCTCCAATACAAAATCAATCTCATAACAATTGTCGTCCATTTGGCGATCGCAACTACCCTAAGCAAGATGTTTCTTAATCAATTCCATAATAACAGTAAAAAAATTTACTCACATCTACTTAACTGAGTTAATAAAAGTACAATTTCATCAATTGATTGCCGAATAATGCGTGCAGGTTGATTTGAGTGATTCACCATAATGCTAAAAATCAGTCTTTGATACTTCGGCGCATCAACATATCCAGATAAAGTAACTACTCCTGTTAGAGTACCCGTTTTCGCATAAATAATTCCGATCGCTGGAGTCTCTCTAAATCGATTGCGTAAAGTGCCGCTAACTCCAGCTACAGGTAAAGAATTGCGATAAATTTCAGCTTGAGGTGACTGAGAAATTGCTTGCAAAGTTTGCACCACAGAAGCAGGACTTACTAAATTACGCCGCGATAAACCAGAACCATCTGCCAAAACAAAACTTTCACCATCAACTCCTAAATTTATCAAACTGTTTTTAATTGAATTTAAACCCAAAGTAGCCGTATTCTGATTCGTGCTAGAGGAATTATTTACTCCTAAAGTTCTTAACAAAGCCTCAGCATAAAGATTATTACTGGGTTGATTAGTATCAGCAATCATTTGAAATAATGGTGGTGATTCCACAAAAGCTAATTCTGGTTCATTCACTTTCTCAGTACTAGTTGTTACCTGAGATTGTGTCACAGTAATTCCTTCTTGAAGTAAGGCTAATTTAAAATGCTGCAAAAAGTGTTCTCCCGGATCTCTTACAGGTAGAGATAATACTTCGGGTGGCGAGTCAATAGCTATTTGTCCGCGAATTTGTAAGCTGGGTTTCCCTAAAATTCCGTTAACTTCAAAATCATTTTTTACTCCACTCGCCGCTGTCAATGTTTGATTTTCAATTTGCCATTGCCAAGCGGCAAAAGGGTCATTCCAGGTAATTTTTACAGGTTGACCTAATTTTTGGGGTGAAAGCTGCAATTCCACTACATTTTGATTCAAAATTAAACTATTGACAGGTGCGGCATAATCTGAATAAACATCTTCCCATTCCCAAGTCGGGTGCAGTGTTAATCCTTGAAAATAACCATCTTGAACAATTAACCGTTGAATTTGGCGAATTCCTTGACGGCGTAATTGTTGGGCTAAGTCGCGCAATTGTGCATCTGTTAAACTAGGATCGCCACGTCCGACTAAGCGTAAAATCCCATCTTTGCCATAAACAGAAGTGCGAATACGAAAGTCCGATCCTAATTGCAGCAAAGCAGCTGCGGTGGTGAATAATTTAACGTTAGAAGCGGGAATAAAATATTGTTGTGCATTCCGGCTGTAAAGGTGGCGCGAAGGTGATAAAGTTTCAATCAAGATGCCCCAATGTTGGCGACGATGTTCGGGACGATCGACGATCGCATCGATCGCTTCTGGCAATTGAGCCGGACAAATATTACTTGCAGAATTCTGCTCAGCTGATACTATATACTGTGTAGAACCAAGTAATTGGGCATCAGCAGAGACAGCTTTTACACTCCAGGGAAAACCTGAAAACAAAATTAAGAAACCAACCACTCTCCCAATTGCTGTTAGCCTTTTAAATTTCATAGAACACCAAAAACTTTAGATTTTTATAGCTTAAATTATGAAAACACCAAATAGAAATTTTTACCAACGTCCTGTTCCCAAAAAATTCCAACTAGGAGGTAACAGTTCTCTGACTTTTGTCGCTGGAGTCGGTATTATAATTGGCATTTTAGGATTAACTGCTGTCGGATTTTGGGATAGTTTTAGTCAAGAATCACCTATTCCCCAGAAAAACTTACAAAATTTACTAGATTCCGCCAAGACTTCGACAAATCTTCCCAATGTAACTACCCCTAATTTAGCTTTAGAAAATAATTCTACAATTCAACAAAATTCTTATTTACAGCCAATTTTAAGTAATAAAGGGAAAATACAATTAGTTTCCATGCAGCGAGTTCCCGGTAAAACTGATGAAGTAAAGGTACAAATGCGAATTTATCGGAATGCCGCAGAAGTCACTGCTACTGATACAGTTAATTTGGGTACAACATTTGCTAAAAATTCGATTTCTGGAGAAACTTATCAACCAGTCGATCCGGTAAAACAATCTTCAGGAATAATCAATTTATCAACTATTCCGGTGGGTAAATCTGTTGATGCTTATGTGGTGTTAAAAGTACCGCAAAAGGCGATCGTACTGGATATTATTACCGACAACATTATCAAATTTAAAAACGCCTTAATTGGCATTGCTGAACCAGTAACTACAACCTCAAACAATAACTCTGCACTTCCTCCCATTAGCGGCATTTCTGGATTACCAAAAGCGCCCCTTCCCGGAAATACAGCTTATCCTCTGCCATCAGCTATGCAAAATGCCAATTTGCCCGAAGTTTCCGTACCCAAAAATCCCACCACTCAAGACATTACCAATGCCCTAGCAATTGCCCTTGGACAAAATTCCGCATCACCTCCAACAACTACTTCTAAAACACCCGCAAATCAACCAAAAACTAATACTCCCACAGCAAATGTCGTCAATCAAGAAACCAAAACTGCAACCTCAGCCCCTAATCTTCCCCCTCCTCCCACTGTCATAAATTCCTCAACAAAAAGCCCAGAAACTACTCCACCACTTAATATTCCACTAGCAAATAAAGCAGTACCAAATCTGCAAGATCATACTATAGTTTTAGAAAATAATGGAGGATTTAAACCAGGTCAATTTGCTCAATTAGCTTATGGTAGTAAAGCCAGAGTAGAATTAATTTCCGTGCAGCGAGTTCCCGATCCAAAATCAGGCGATCCTGATATCGTCAGCGTACAAATGCGAATTAGTCGTTTAGATGATAAAGTTTTAGAAACTAATGTCATTAAAATAGGTGAAACAACTGCTAGCAATTCCGTTTCTGGACAAACTTACAAAGCAGTAAATTCTTTGGAACACATTCCTCTACCAGTAGCTTTGAAAGATATTCCCCAAAATAGTTCGGTAGATACTTATGTATGGTTAAAAATCCCCAAAGGAGTTTATGCAATAGATATTTTTGTCCCGGAAACTGGGGCATTTAAAAATGTGCCGATCGCCCAATAATGCCAAGTGGTAAAAAAGGTAAGCTGTTACGCATTTAAAAGTCATATTGTAGGGTGCGTCAGATTTAGATATTTTCCTTTCTATATAGGCTTTACCGTCTGACGCACCTTACTCCTTAATAAGTGATTTAAATGCGTAACAGCTTAGAACACAGAGGGAGATGAGGAAATCAACATCAACTCATCAATCCCTAATCCCCAATCTTTCCCCGTTAGCATAAATATTAATAAGCTGTCAAATTTTTTCTAAGTAAATTGTTGCGCTTCAGTGCCTTTCTTTCCAGCTAATACCAAATCCGGTTTAAATAAGCTGTTACACATTTAAAAGTCATATTGTAGGGTGCGTCAGATTTAGATATTTTCCTTTCTATATAGGCTTTACCGTCTGACGCACCCTACTCGTTAATAAGTGATTTAAATGCGTAACAGCTTACCCCCGCTATTCTTTAGTCCGCGTAGGACGTTCGGCGAAGCTCAGTCGAGCCGCGGACTTTGTTTGTGTAGTAGCGTTCGCGTAGCGTGTGCGTAGCACGTATTTCAATCGCCCAATCATAAAGGGGATAGCTGACCTGGATTTGGTATTAGGGGGGATCTAAGGCTGTGATTACTACGTTTAGATCCCCCCAACCCCAATACTGCTCGGTTAAGCAAATTTGTGGTTTGTAGGGGCGAAGCATTCGGACAGAAAATTTAGGGTTTCAGCAATAAATTGTTGCCCGAATGCTTCGCCCCTACCCTTAACCGAGCGGTATTGCCCCCAACCCCCCTTATTAAGGGGGGCTAAGAAAGAGCCAGACTTGTAACTAGCAACTTGAGTTAAATACGGGTTGATTATTCCTTTTACTCAAATATTGCACCTGTCGTTTTAGTCCGCCTACGAACCAATTCGCAGGCTAACAACAGTACGGGCGGGTTTTGTTTTGAGGTTATCTGTGAGAAACAAAATCTACTTTCTAAACCCGCCCCTACAAGTGGACTGACAGCTTTTGATTTCCAAATTTAATCTTTACTTTTTACCTCTGACATATTTCTCTTTAATCCGTTCAATTTGCGCTTGAAATTCTGCCGCTTTTTCGGGATTAATCATCGAAACATAGTTAGCAAAACCTTGAATTGAAGCCAGCAAATTACCTGAATGTCCCCAATGTTTCCCCGCTAAACCATCTTTTTCAATTTGATACAAAGTGGCGCGAAAACGTTTTAAGGTTTTTTTATCAACGTTGAGTTTAGAGTTAACTACTACTCCGGTAACATCTTGCTGATTAGTATTTCGCATGATGCGAGTTTTCTCTTCATTAATGACAAAACCTTCGTGGTCAACAATTGATTCAGTACGTCTTAAAATATTACATATATGACGGCTAAATTCGCCGGAAGTGGAAAAGGTTAAGTCATCGGCGTAGCGAGTGTAAACAAAACCTAATTTTTGTGCCATTTGTTCGAGGCGACGATCGAGCCTCCGACACATTATATTACTAATCGCTGGACTAGTGGGCGCACCTTGAGGTAAATGTCTTTCGCTAAGTGCTACATAGTAAGTTTTGCCATCTAATTCTACTTCAGTAACTTCTGGTTCTGTGCAAATTAAACCAAAGATTGTCGCCGCAATATCTGAGTAACCTAATGATTGAAAAAGTCCTTTAACTCGCCGATAAGAAACTGTGGGAAAAAAGTCTTTTAAATCGAAGTTAATAATAACTTCTGCGCCGATATGAGGTTGGGCGTTAGTGACAATAGAATAATCTTGGCGAAAGCCATGTGCGGCATTGTGTAGAGGAACTTTTTCGAGTATATTATGAAGTATCCAATGCTGGGCTTTTTTCAGGCGCGGCATGGGGGCGGAAATAAGGCGATCGCCAGTAGTTTTCTTCGGTATTTTGAAGCGCACATAATGAGTAATTAGCGATGTTTTCCGAGAAAAGGCGAGAAAGCGCAATTCTCCAATACTAATTCCCATTGCATCGGCGATTTCTTGGGCGGTATTATAAGCAGGTAAACCGTAACTTTCTAATCTTTCTTGATTGTATTCAGCATCATTTAATCCAGCAGAAACTTTATCGCCTAAATAAACAATTTCCTGTGATTTTCTTTGTCGCCAAGCTTCCGCCTTTTCTTGTCTTTCTCTTTCCCGGCGTTCTTTATTTTCCTGACGTTTTCGCTTTGATTCTTCTAAACGTTGTAAATAAACTTGTTTTTTGAGATATGTTTCATTATGTATTTGACGATTTAGGCGATAAAGTTCATTAAGTTCTCGTTCTATTTCGCCACGTCGCCGAATTTCATCAGCTGGATCTGCTGGGATTTCCCCTTCTGCGGGCCAAAATCCCAAGCGAATCATTTCTTCTAAAATTACTTCTTCTCTGGAAGTTTGGCGGATGCGATCGTATAATTCTTGGCGAGTTCTCGGTTGTTGCTCAGTCATATCCCAAGCTGATTGTAATCAAAAAATAAAACGCTATTACCAGTAGGTTTCCCCTTCGTAAACATCTCAGGACTAGATCGCTCAACTCCAGCCTATACCAGGTACTATCGCTCATTAGTTTCACAGAAACCAAACCGTAATAGCGATAGTACCTGAGTATAGGCACAGTCAAGAGCGGGCTAGTGATGCGTGGGCGGACTAAGCGCAAGGACAGCGATCCACTGTCCAGAATGCAAGGCTGTTGTTGCCTACTGGTATAGCGCATTTGAAAGTTACCTGCGTTGACGATCGTGATGTGTTCTTAAAGCCAAAATGTGTTCGCATGGGCCTTTGAACAACTTATTTTGTAAGTGCCAATTGCAGGTACAATCTGCTTGAATTATACGCTGATCTGAGTCGATCGTCAAAGATGGATGATATATATTTCCCTTATCTTTAACGACACCTTGCAAAATCAAAGAAGAAGCAGCATCGCCAGTACAAGAAGTAACTTCGACGGCATTTTGACTTAAAAAACGAGTCGCTTTTTCCTCTCTTTCATTAGCAAAACGTAACTTATCCATTGGTAGCGGTTCCCGACTTAATTCCCGCACCCGATATACTTGCTTATTTAAGTCAAAAATTGCACTACCAGCTTGCGTGTAACTACTTAAAGCACCGAGAACTACAGAACGGTCTAAGTTCAATCGACGAGCAAGCACATCGGGAGGTTCTGCCCAATTTTGTTTTAAAGCGTTGAAAATTTGCTGTTTTGTCAGGTTATCCACTTCGGCGCGAGGTGCCATCAAGTCAAAGTTCCCCGCTTGCGCCCAATCGTTACTCGTCCATCCCGACAAACCCAAGGTAAATGACAAATCGCCCAAATCCGCAACATAAAAGGAAGGCATCCCCGTACCGAGTAGGTGAACGGTAAACTTTTTGGCAATGGAAATCAGGCGTTCCAAGATGTGCAAGCGACGACGACCCCAAACGCGAATGGTTTGTTCGTCATTTCCCAAGTAGGGAGAACGGGAACAGACAACCTCAATATTCCAAGGTTCAAAAACTACCCGCACAGGTTGTCCAGGTGTTAAATGATACCTCATGCCTCTTGGCCCTTGTTTTTCTTTATGTCGCCGCAAAACAAAACAAAGGTTGTGAACATCCATTGGGTGTAAATCGAATTTTGTGGCGGGTAAAGACATGGCAGAACTTACTTGTAAAAAACCCCTTACCCAGCTATCTGGTAAATCAATTTTGACTTCTTTAAATGATTCTTCGTTAGTAGTTTTAACTTCAAAACCTGAAGGATCGACTTCTAATTTTGTTGTCTTGTAATTGCGGATTTTCTGAAATTCGTTGTACAAATCGTGAGAGTAATCAATATTAGTTGTTCCGCAAGCAAATTCATCGATATTTTTAAAGACTTCGTAACTTGCGCCGAGTCGCCCATAACTTGATTCATCGACGCTGAAACATTCAAAAAATATTTCGTCTGGGTGAACTGTAATTACTGGATCGAAGAGGAAGTAAATGTCTAATTGTTTGCGGAATACGTATTGACGGAATTTTTCTCTTGCGTCATAGTATGGTTTGAGGCGTTGATAGTGATTATCGTACAAATTGTTCAATTCTGTTCGCAATTCTTGCATCCGGTTCAGAATTTCTTGCTTTTGTACCGCTACTTTTTGCCAATCAATTTCTAACTGTTTTGCCGCCCATTCTTTATATGCGGTTTTATCTTTTGGTTTGAAACGCAAGTCGGAAACAACTACGTCATGTAAGGCGCTAATTGCTTCTCGAAAAGCGATGTTTTGGCGCAATTCTCCGATGAAAAATGTAGGTTCGCGCTTGGTGTCGGGGGAGAATGACATCTGAGTGCGATCGCCCTTATCGACAACAGCAGTACTTCCTTTGTAAGCGTAATTTACTTCCATAGTAATTGTTATCCTTGAATTGTTATAAATCAGATAATTTCAAACTAACTGAAGCGGTTTACCAAATTGTATAGGTTCGGGAAGAGGTTTTCCATCTTCTGTGTAAGTATCTACTAAAAGTTCTAACACTTCTTGAGCATTTTTGAGTGCTTCTTCATAACTATCTCCGTGAGTATGACAATACTCTCCCCATTCTGGAAGACTGACAATATAACATTGATCTTCATCAGACCATTGAATAACTATAGTGTAACGATAATTCATTTTTCTGCCTCCTAAATCTTTTTTTAACCACGAAGACACGAAGGACACGAAGGAAGAAGAAGAAGAGAGAAGTGGGAGAAGATGAAAGGAATAACTAACTGAAATTTATTATCTGCGTTCCTCTGCGGTTTTAAATTCTTTGACTAAAATTGGTAATTCTAAATCTGGATAAGTGCGTTTGATGTTTACCATACATTCGATCGCAGCTGCTTTATCAGCTATTACCATTGTTGCAGATTGTCGGGTCATTATTTCTGCTACTACGGTAGCAGCTTCCAAACTCTTTTGCGCCTCCCCATTCAAAAAAGCAAAAATGCGTTTTTTAGCTACACTTCCGCGATTCACCAAAGATAAAACTGTGATAAAATAAGGTGTTAATTCCTCCAATTTTTCTGGATCGTTAACAGCATAACTTTCCAAATAGTTCGTTACAAATAACTGCATATCTGCTGCTGGGTGTTCGCTAAATTTCAGCAAATATTCTTGTCTGTCAGCTTCTTGAAAATAGCGAGTTACCAAGTTTCGCCCAAAACTGCGAACTTCTTCTTTAATGCTATCGCAGAGAGTAATTAACACGCTGGGTGTCAAATCTTCCGCAGTGAAGAAAGTATTGAATAAGCGAAAACCAAACTCTTGAGTATCTTCCCATTTACTTTCAACTATTCGCACTCCCGACAACATTTCTGCTTCATTTCCCCGGAAGCGAGGCAAGTTTTTCAGAAATATTTCTCTCGCCGCTTCTCTCACAGACAAAATTTCATTATCCGCCAGCTTAACTATTTCCATTGTCTCAAATTCTTCTGCCCATCGATCGGCATTGGCAATGATTACATACCCTGCTAATTCCTGAGTTGCAGAAGATTTCGCTTTTAGCAATCTCAAAGCAGTATCTTTGCTAATATTTGTCATCCATTCTGGCAAATCTTCCTTCAAGAAACGAACGAGATACTGAGAAACTTCTTCCTTTGTTTTCGATATCATTAAAATGTCAATAATTTCCGTTGCTAACCTAGCAGCGAACTCAGAATTATCTGTGGCGAGGCGGCGAATAACTGGGCGAATGGCGTTACGAATATCTGCTAATTCATGAGTTGCCATTGCCATCAGTAACGAATACTGATTTAATAAAGTAGAATCGGGAAGTTGCCCGAAAATTCTAATTCCAAGTCCGCGAATTGATTCGTATTCTGAGACTATTAAAGAATCAATTAATCCGGGTGGTAAATTTTCGGCTGAAGTTTCATGATTTACGAGGATTCTTGCACCTAATTCTTGCACTTCTAATACAGGATATCTCAGCAAATCTTGGATAATTGACATTCCCAAAGTGCGTAACTGCGGAGTAAAACAAGTTAAGAGAGTTTCCGCGATGTCTTTTGCTTTTTCTCCTGCGTCGTTGGGTAATGCTAATATTTCAGTGATGATTTTAACGATTAAAAGTTTTGCTGTATTCTCATTGAGAATTGAAGAATTGAGGAGTTGACGGGCGAATTGACGAGTATCAGCAAAAGAGTTTGTGACTAAAGAAGCAATCAAATTAGCATCAGCGAGAAAGGGTTCTCTTGTTTCTTCAATCCAGCGAAAAGCTGTTGTTCTTGCTTCAGGAATTACGCAACTTGCCAAGGCTAACACTAATTCTAAATTAGGTGCAGCAGAGTTGTAAAGACTTTGGGCTAATTCAAAGGCAAATCTCGCTGTAACTTCATAAGGTTTATTCAGTAATTTAACGATCGTTGCTGTGTCTAATTCTGTGCAAAACTGAGAACATTCGCGCAACGCTTTGATGGCGAATTGATGTACTGGTTGGCAGTTACTTTCTAATAATAAATTCAACAATTCTGTAGGTTGTTGTTCCCAAAGTTTCGGGAAAGCTTCTTCCCGCACATTTGGTTCTTCATCTCCTGGTTTATAGTTTTCTTTACATAACCACGCTTTGTTATTTTCTCTGTATTCATAACGGTGGCTATTCTCATAAAGAATGTGATTAAATGTGAGATATCCAGCGAAGATGTCCCAGCTTTTACTAACAGTAACGGTTTGCCAATTATTGTTGAACCTTTGCCATCGTGAAAAATTTGTTTGTTTCGCTGGTTGTGCATCTTTGTCGGAATATTGTAAGAGAATGCTTGCCGCCATTTTCACATAATTATTATCGCCTCTTTCTCCTAATTCCCGGAGAGTTCGCCAGATCCTTTGTTGCAGATATTGGCGGGTGAAATTACTGTAAGCAATTCTTGAATTTGAGCTTTTTAATTCTTCTAGAACTTCATCACGATCGACTTTATCCCAGCGTCTTGTGTTAGAGTTGTATTTGTAGCCATATCTTACCAATTGCTCGCCTTCGGGAAGATTTATTAAATTACGATCGCTACGAAAATTTGCCTTCTCTTTTTCAACACGGTAAGCTATAATTCCAAAAACTTCTGCATCTAAGCGATATTCGGCTATTTTGAAAATATGACGAATTTGTTTGAAATAATTGGGTTTAAAGGGTGCAGTTCGCAGAATTTCTAAGAGTGCGGGACGGACATTTTCGTTATTAATTTGGTAGATTGTGTCGAGGACAGTGAAACCTTGGTAATCGCAAGTTTTTAGATATTCGGTTAAGGCGTTGGTGAATTCGATCGCTGAACCGTTTTTAGCTAATTCTTGTAATGGCGTTGGTAGTTCGGCTATTTTTTGCGATCGCAAATTCTCCTTTTCTATTTCCTCCGAAAGTTTAAAAGCTGCTTCCCAAGAAATTCGCCGCACGAATTCGGAAGTTTGGGGATTTTGGTATAAGTTTTTCAGGGTGGGTAAAGCTGTTTTGTCGTCACAGCTTCCCAATGCCCAAGCTATGCAATAATCTCTTAAAGGTTCCCCTGTGCCAATCAGTTTTAAAAGTTCGGGAACTGCTTCGGTAATTTTTAATTCTCCAGCACGCCAAATTACTCTTTCTAAAGGCCATTTATTACCGTTTCTATCAGCAAGTCGGGTTAAAATTGCCTGTTTTTGGGTGTCTGGATTTGGCGGATTCAGGGTTTTTGGTGCGGGAGTTTCAGTAACTAGTGTGCTGCTAACATCTTGATAGCCTTTTTTAGTCTTTTCGCTGACTAATTTATCAAAGACTTTTTCAGCTTGGGCTAAAGTTACTGGTTGCTCGGTTTTAACTCCTTCTTTGAGGTTTGCGCCTCGACGACCGTAGCGGAAGTTTACCACGTATCGATCGCTCCCAACCAAACAAAGATCGACTTCATAAACTTTGTCGGAAGTTCCTTCTTGATAATGAAGGGTGGTTCGCTTAATTAGTTGCATCGTGGTTCTTCCTGTGTCGAAACTCTTCCATCCCGCC
Source organism: Floridaenema fluviatile BLCC-F154 (assembly GCF_041929135.1). Taxonomy (NCBI): domain Bacteria; kingdom Bacillati; phylum Cyanobacteriota; class Cyanophyceae; order Aerosakkonematales; family Aerosakkonemataceae; genus Floridanema; species Floridanema fluviatile. The sequence continues at coordinate 80,372 of NZ_JBHFNS010000091.1, forward strand.
AGGGACTCAAGTCCCTGGCTAATAGCTTAAGTCCTCTGAAGAGGACTGAAAAGGCACTTTTAATCCAATTTAATGTAACGCAGATTAGATCCCCCCTAACCCCCCTTACCAAGGGGGGAACCAGATTCAAATTACCAAAGGGGGGAACCAGATTCAAACTCCTTTCAAAGTCCCCCTTACCAAGGGGGGAACCAGATTCAAACTCCTTTCAAAGTCCCCCTTACCAAGGGGGGAACCAGGATTCAAACTCCTTTCAAAGTCCCCCTTACTAAGGGGGGAACCAGATTCAAACTCCTTTCAAAGTCCCCCTTACTAAGGGGGATTTAGGGGGATCGAAATGTACAGACTCATAACTAGGCACTTATATTAATTTAATTATTTTTGTAAACCGGGGATTTGGTTCCCCGGTGGGATGCGTGTTTAACCTGCTGCCAAACTTTCGACGCTGAGTGGCACCAATTCGCCTTGGCGCGTGAGTCCTAATAACATGGGTTCTTGGGGTTGAATAAACTGTCCTGTAAGTACGCAGCGTTCTTCTCTTTGCGCTGTGGCGGGTATACTTGCCCTGATATCCAATTTGGAAAATTGGGGTTTGTACGAACCTGATTTTTGTTGAACGTAATTCCAGAGAATTTCCCGAATCAGTGCTTGATATCCCTGATTGCCAGCTAGGTCTTTCAGTCGATCCTTTAATTCTCTCTCTAAACGGATGCTGGTAACGTCCATATCGGTGGTAGAGGTACGAGTTACAGCTTGCATGATCTTTTCTCCAAAAAAGGGTGGACAAATCTATAATACAAGTGTAGTATTTAAAAAGTAAGATTTCTAAGATACAGCTTTCAACAACTACTCCAGTGATTTACCAACACACTCTATCCACTCAAATGCCTTCTTCCCCACGCTTCGACGGTGGCAACCGAGCCTCGTGGTGTGCTGGAATTGGTATAGGGGTGGATTATCTGTTGCGGGGAATCTATATTTTTGGAGAACGAGATTGGTCAAAAGATGGCGAATTTATTAATTTCGTCAGTCATTTATTTAATCTAGAAGCAAATTTACCGAAACGAAGCGGGAGGTACAGGCACAGAATAACTGTACCTGCATAAACAAGAAGAACTAAGAAACCTTCTGACCCCCGCTTCTAACTAAAAAGAGGCGGGGGTTTTTAAATAAGGAGTTGAATCGTGACGATAGCTTCGCAACCGCAGATACGCAATCCAATAGATGTGTTAGGACAGTCGGTGGTGGTTTTTTCCCAGAACTACTTGCCGATGAGTCGAGTCAATATTAAGCGTGCAGTTGTTTTGCTGGTGACTGGTAAGGCGGAACCGCTGGATCTGATTAAGTGTAAGACTGTGCAGATTCGATCGCCTTCCCAAGTGTTTCATGTTCCACAGCAGATTCGTCTGACTGTTACCAGCAATGAACGATTGTGGAAAGTGCCTCCGGTGAATCGGCGTGAGGTTTTGCGGCGAGATCATCATAGCTGCCAATACTGCGGTAGCACGAAGAATCTGACGCTGGATCATGTGATTCCCCGATCGAAGGGCGGAAAACACAGCTGGGATAACGTAGTTACTGCGTGCGAAAGGTGTAATTCTCGAAAGGGCGATCGCACTCCTTTACAAGCGGGAATGCTATTGCGAAGTCAACCGAAAGCGCCGATGCACCCAGCAGTCTCTTTTGCCGAACAGTTCTGGCGCGAACAGCAAGAAAATCTGGAATAAAAGCGGGAGAAACCCGATAATGCTGAAACTCACTTACACCGAAAATGGCTTTAATTTAGAGCGTCTGGCACAATCTCTAGAAGATTGGGTGACGACACGGGTGATTCTGTCCCTCCGCGCTGGTTGGCATATTTGCGTTGAACCAAGCACTGCTTCGTTCTTGCTACCTGCTGATTTGCCAGGGATTGAACGTCTGGAAATTGAGGCAAGACGCGAAGATTCTGAAATTATCTCTGTAAGTGCTTGCGATGTCGATTATGTCGAAATTAGTTTGCGCGGCAGCTGGGTTTCGGCAAGTTCTGAGTGTGATGAAGGTGTTTTTGTCGTCACGATGAGCGATCGAACTGAATTCTTTTTGTTTAAATTGTGGCAGCAAGCGCAAATTGTTGCCTCTTGCGTGAGTGAATAAAATCTCTTGTAGGGTGGGCATCTTGCCCGCCCTTTTTCTTACCAATTATGTGGACATTTACTGGATAATATTTCAGAATCATAGTGTCTCATAGCGCATTAGTAATCGCTTATGTCTATCAACCAAAATGTCGAAGAAAGCAGAATCGATCTAAAACTAAATCAAGAACAAAAAAAGACTCTGGAAAAAGCAGCTGCTTTGATGGGAATGAGTTTAAGTTCTTATGTACTTTCTCAGTCCTTAGCAGCTGCTAATAAAGATATTGCTACTCATGAAACGCTGGTTTTGTCCGATCGAGACAGAGATCTTTTTTTATCGCTTTTAGAAAATCCCCCTGAACCTTCGGAAAGATTAAAATCGGCAATGCAGAAATATCAAGATAAATACGAAAAGTGAGAAGCAGTGGAATGGATTTTTCGTCCGCTAGATAGCAGTTTCGATAAAGATGCTTTCGATTGCGGAGTGCCAAAATTAAATGAATATCTCAAGCAATACGCTGCACAGAATGATAAAAAAGGTATTGCTAAAACTTTTGTGGCAATTCTCGAAGAGAACAGCAATCAAATTTGTTGTTATCTACATAGAACACCAAAGAAAATCTCAGGATCTATTCGATTAGCGAGTTTAGGATTTTTACTTAAAAAGATTGCACCTCCTTCAAAGATTACAACTGGAGGCTTTTGGGCACGAGGATTAAAAGCACTTATATTGGAATAAGGGCTACCATATTCTGCATATCGATTCAGCACACTTGTACCAGAGTAGGGACTACCGAAATTTCCGTATTTGTTGCAAATTGATTCAGCAGCGTACTGGTCACTAGAAACAATACCCAATCCTTGCCCATCAGCTGCCCTAATATATGCTTTGCCATCAAGAGAACGGATTGCGTCCACTACACTAACTTGAGCTACAAACTGTTGCAGCGATGGATCTCTTGCTATTGCTGGAGATAGATTAATAATATAAATACCACCTGCTAGCGTCAAAGCAGTTGATAAGATTACTTTGTGAAGGAAACCAGCCATAATTTTGGTAAAACTCAATTCTCCTAGCTAAGTATGCCCGTCCAAAACAGAGTTCTAACGCGCAGAACTAATAAAATCAATAAAATTATCTTATATATTTCTCTATCATCAGTTATCTTTAGCAATTTTGAAGGCTTATTTACTTCTCTTCTGTTATCTTTCATTTAATTCTGTTTAGGGATTTACTCTACACTGACTTACCTGTAGTAAAAATGATCAATAAAAGAGATCTTACTCTTCCCCACTCACCCGCCCGGAAATCAATTTCCGGGCTAATAGCTAAAGTCCATTAAAATGGACTGGAATTTAGATATAAATTCTGGGAAAATTTAGTCCTCTTCAGAGGAGTTTCGCTATTAGCCTGGAAATTGATTTCCAGGCGGGATGTGGATACTAGTAAAAGATTTGAGAGGGAAATAGATGGCTAGCATAATTAACAAAGAACTGTATGCTAAATTGTTGGCTGAAACCTTGCCAAGAGTTATTCATACAGAAGATGAGCATAAACGCCTTGTTAAAGTAGTAGAAAAGCTCATGGATTTAGGTGAAGAACTGACAGATGAGCAAGCGGAATTGTTTGATTTGCTAGTAACCCTAATTGAGCAATATGAAGATAAACACTATCAACTAAAAACGGCAACACCTCATGAGATATTGAATGAATTGATGCTAGTCAATCCAACGCGAGAATACAAAATGTTTACTGTTTATCTCAAAAACGGAGAAACTGTCCAGGTAGCGTTAGAAGACTTAAAGGAGTACTTAGACAAAAACCGTGAGCAAATTCAAATCCAGCAAAAAGAGATGGGTAAACGTCGATATGATGCTTAAAGATAAAAATAAAATTCAATCCCTTCAACCTCTCAACTGATCCAAAACTAAAACAGTTAACCCCGGTAAAGATGGCAAACGAGCATCATTTGTGAGAAAAAAAGCAGCACCCTCACGAATAGCTGTAGACATTTGAATTGCATCAGCTATTCGTAAGTTATAATCTGCCCGTAATTGTGCCGCAATTTCAGCAATATCGGGAAAAACTTCCAATGTAGTTATACCTGGCTGATTAAACAGGAAATCACGGTATTGTTGAGCTAATGCTTCATTTCCTTGTCGCAATGGATAAACTAACACTTCTGTTGAAGTAACTACAGATGTGATAACTCTAAATTCACCACGATTTAAAGCTCTAAAGAAAAACCGCATCATTTCCACATAATTTGGATTTTGCTCGATAAAGTAAATCAGTGGCGCACTATCCAATCCCACTACTTGTCCTTGCAGTTGGATTAACCATTCCATGAATCGCGTTCGTTATTAACATATTCTTGTGCATCAATACCATTCCAAACTTCTTTCCCTAACCCTTCTAATTCCATAAAATTGCGTGTCGGTTTAGCCATTACCCGATGACGTGCTACTGAAAGTAAGTCGTTTGCTAATTGTAGTTGTTCTTCTGGTGAAAGCTGTCTTGCTAATTTGAGGATTTCTATATAATTTACGGGGGGCATTGGATGAACTCCTTTGATGTTGTTATTCTTAGTTTAATCTAGAAAAAGTTCGATCGCTCTCCCCCCATAAATCTTCTCCCAAAAATGAATGTAGAGACGTTGCATACAACGTCTCTACATTCATTTTTGGGAAAACTACATTTTTGAAAAACTATTGAATCAAAATCACTGCTTCTTCTGCTTTGGCATACAAAGCTTTTTTCAACTGTTGCACAACTTTGTTAATCAAATCATCAAAAGCGCCTTGATTTTCCAACATTTTCTTTCGCAAGTTTTCCGATAAATCGGGTTTCATTTCCTTACACATTTGGTCAATCTTTTTCTCACCAACGGCAAAGAAACGAATCCAACCAGGAATATCTAATTTTGTTCTGAGAATTTCTTCCAATCTTTCCCGATTTAACCGCACTCCTTCGCCTAAAACTGCTGCACCGTAAACTAACAAAATGGGTAAAATAAAGTGTCCGGTTAATATTAAGGTTAGCAGACTGCCGATCGTACCTCCAGCAATAATTAAGTTGATGATAAAGCTGACTACAACTGCTAAGATATCGTCGCCCAGGTTAAGGTTTGGATTAACTATGGCTGGATCGATTCCTTCTTCAAAGCGTAAGCTGCTTTTAGAGATTTGATATCTTTGACAAATGGGATCGGTTTCTGTGGCTAAGTCGGGTTGAATTTTGCGATTAAACCAAGTGATACATTGAGTGTTGATGATTTGCTGGGCGCGATCGCTTTTTAACCATTGTTCCGCCCGTTTTTCCATTTCCTTTTGTAAATCTGCCAAAGTACGAATTTTGTTACTTTGCCATTCTTTTAAAACTGGTTTAACTGCATTTTCAATTAAAGCATCAGCCAAAGGTTGATTTAACAAAGTAATTAAATCAGGAATATGTTTAGAAATCAACTCTTTAAGTGTTGGAGATTCACATAATTGGTTGAGTTCTTCTTTAAATCCAGCGGCGCGTAAATCCCATCTTCCCACACGAGACAAACCCAGCGCAATACATCTTTCAGGTTCAGGATCTGGGCGAACATTTGTGTCAGGTTCGGGGAAGATTTCCGCGCAAATATCGCGAGTAAATTTCATCCGTGAAGCGCCACCAGTCATTAACACAACTTTCGGAATAATTCCCTGATTTGCTAACTCTTGTTTCGCTTCTATTACCGATTCCCGAAAAGCTTGCGCCCAACTTTTATTATTCAATTCTGGCAAAGGTTGATTGATGATTTCCGCCATAATCTCTTTATTCACTTGGGGGATAAAGTGAATTTGCGGAGTGATGAATTCAAAACCTCTAGCAAATGCGCCAGAACTAGCATATAGCTGTTCGTTGGAAAAGTAATCTTCTTTGACTTTACGACATTGAATTTCACAGCGATATCTGTGGTGAGGATATTCTTCAAATACTTCTTTTAAGAATTCTCCTTCTTGATGTTCGGCTAAAGTTCGGGCTAAAATTGCTCTGTCGATTAAGGATGCGCCTAAAGTATTTTGTCCGAAATCTAAGGGCATTTCATACAAGCTTTTAACTAAGGTAAAGTCGGTAGTTGAGGAACCAATATCAACGATTAAAACTGTTGATTTTAGTTCGTTAAATCCTAACTTTCCGCCTTCTTTTGCTTGCATGAAAGCTGCACGAGATTCAGGCACAACTGAGATTAAAGGTATGCCTGATTCTTTTAGTAAACTTTGGTATTCTTGCCGTTCAGTTGGCGACCAACCTGAAGGACAACCGACATAAAATTGGCTATTTACTCCGCCTTCAATTTGTTTGCTTTCTTTTAGCAAAGTGTAGTAAGCTTCGACAAAGCTACGCATGGTTTTGCGATAGTTAGGCGAGTTGTTGGGTTTTTCTTTGAAGCCAATTTGTAAGCGATCGACACCAGCCTGAATTAAAGCCTGATCTCCCACTAATACGCCTAATTCTGGATGCCAACCTATAGCGGTTATTTGAATTTTTTTGTTGTTAACTTCCAGCATATCTGGAGTTTCGATGCTGTCTACTTTAGCCTTAGCTAAGGCTGTTTCGCCATGTCCTAAATCAAATCCAATTGTTTCTGTCACTTGTGTATTCATTTGAGTAAAAACCTAGAGTAAAAGTTAGTTTTCTGCTACTTTGTTTATTGGTTCAATGACTCTACCTCGCCGGAGTAATTTATCGCCTTTCAACAAAGCGGGAGTTAAGGTGACGTATTCTTTGGAATTGCGATCGATACTCGGTTCAAAGTCAAAATATTCTCGCGGACTTTGCGGATCGTTTAGTTTATAATTCTGAACTAAAATTCCTTGATCCATCAAAATTTGCGGCACCATTTTGCTAATTTCTAACGCCATATAAGGATTACCTAAAAATGATGCACCCCATAATTTTTGCAAGAAATCTAACATTTCTGGCATTTCTTGGATACCACCAGTACCAACGGGTTGATTCGTTATGGAAACTTGGGCTACGGCGCGATCGATCGTACTCAAAATATCCGCCAAATTATCCAAGAAAAACTTACTATCTACCTGAATACTTGGTTGTAAAGCTGCCAAAGATTGACTTAAATCAACATTATCTTGATTACTGCTTTTATCAAATTGTATCGCCACTTCCAACCCCGCAAGCACTGTTACCAGCAAAATTGGCATCCACACACCTGGAGTATCATCAATTAAGGAAAATAGAGAAGTGAAAATTCCGACACCGATCGGTATTTGGAGTACTTTTAGTAATAGCTTATTGGGAGAAGTTTTTTTGGTGCGATCGATAATTTGCTGAATATTTTGCTGAATCAAAGTCGCCTCATCAGCAGTTGAAAGAGTACCAATAGACTGACGCAACGTATCCAGAAAAAACTTCACCAAGCGCACCTGAGAAACGCTAAGTTCGCCAATGTAATTTTTTTCCAAATTATCAATTTTGGTTTGTACCAGCTGAACTACTTGTTTCATGCTGGTTGCTTTATCAATCTCCGTTTCCAGTTCGCCACGTTCTTTACTAAAAAGCGTAAATAATGTTTGCATTTTAACACCCAAATTTCAGTGTTTTCTAAACCAATCAATCTTTGTAATATAAATACCTTATTTTCCCACTTCACTATCAAATCTTATATAAAATTTAATTTAGATACTTCTTAAAGACTTAATCAACCCCTCCATTTCTTCTCTCTGCGTTCTCTGCGCCTCTGCGGTTCAAAAAATTGTAATTCCTCTCTTCTATTTTATGCTGATAACTTACCCAACCAACAATGAGTAAATTCACACCTAAAACTATTAACTTTTGTTCGGAAAGCCACACTAGTTATTTTCTCTAATTCCCTACAGTTCGATCTAAATTTTGGTCGTTCCAAGAACTTGGATCTTCCAAAGGTTCTAAATGAGTAAAAACATAAGTTCCCGGAAGCGCATTAATGATAGTTAACTCAATTTCCTCACACAAAGCATGACCTCGCTTTACCGTCCATTCTCCCGGAACTAAAACATGAAAAGAAACAAACCGACGTGCCCCAGCAACTCTAGTTCGCAAAGCATGAAACTGAATATTTTGATTATTGTAATTAGTGAGAATATTCCGAATAATTTGTTGTTCCTCTTTAGGCAAACCAGCATCTAAAAGTCCAGATCCAGTTTCGCGTAAAAGCTTCATTCCCGCCCAGACAATATTGATAGCTACCACCAAAGCAATTAGCGGATCGAGAATTAACCAACCTGTTAAAGGTACAGCAATCAAAGCTATTACAACACCGACAGAAGTCCAAACATCAGTTAATAAGTGATGTCCATCGGCTTTGAGAGTAATCGAACGCAAGCGTTTTCCGGCACGTAATAATACAACAGCAACTATTCCATTAATAACAGATGCTACCAAAGATAATGCTAATCCTATTCCTATTTCTTCTAATTCTTGGGGATGCAAAAGACGATCCAATGCTGCTACAGCGATCGTAATTGCAGCAACTAAAATTAACGCACCTTCCACACCACTAGAAAAATATTCGGCTTTAAAATGCCCGTAAGCGTGTTTTTCATCTGGTGGTTTAGCCGCATAACTTACTGCCCATAAAGCCACTAAAGCGGCAACCAAATTAACACATGATTCGGCTGCATCAGATAACAATCCTATTGAGCCTGTGAGGAAATATGCACCAGCTTTTAAAGCAATGGTAACTAAAGCGGCTGCAATGGAAATTAAGGCGTAAAAACGAGGAGATTTTTTACTCATAGTAACTGCTCATAAGTTCTTTATACTGGAAAGTTTACCGAAAATTGAGCAAAAATTCATTAGATATCGCCAACAAAGGTTCCAAGTAACTTTCATCTGCGGTTAAAGATTAAAAAAATCTGTAAAAATCAGAAAAGTCGTTATCGTTTGTAAGACAGAGAGTAATTATTCATGAACTACAATGCTGTTGTCAGAACTCAAGGAGATCGTTTAAACGTTCGCTCTACTCCAAATGGAGAAATTATTGACAGCCTCATCAATGGGACAGAGGTAGAAATTACTGGCGAATCTGTAGCCGCTGGGGGAAGAAACTGGGTAGCAATTGGTGTTAATCGTTGGGTAGCTTCTGAGTATCTTTCGCAAATTCCTCAAGATGATACTGATAGTAATGAAAACTTTTATTCAATCAGAGGAGCGAAAATTATTGCTACTCAAACTGATGTGATAATTGCGGGAGGTTTGAAAGTTTACCGAACTGAATTGATTGATGATACTGGTAAAATAATTGACAGAGTAAGAACTGTTTCTGGGAGAATTGGCAAACAAACTCCTTCGCCAATCCCCGGATCTCAAACTCCCATACCTTTTGGGATTTATACTTTTGATAACCCCGGAATTGTGGAGGCTAAATCTGGAGAATTCGGCGGAGTTTGGTCGCCAGTTACTCCTACTTTTCCCACTGAAAGAGGCGGTTTTGGAGTTCATTTCGATCCTTCAACATTCAAAAACAATTCTCAAACTGGAACCGCTGGATGTTTAGGAACTCCAACAATTGAAGAACGAGAAATAGTCACTAATTTTATTCGCACCTACAAACCAACTCATCTAATTGTCCAAAAAGATTAACAAACCCATCTGTGTTTATCTGTGTTTCATCTGTGGTTTTAAATCTTAAAAAACTTATTGATGAACTGAACCATCTGGCATAATTGCACCTTCAAGATTAGCCCCAATTAGAATTGCTTTCTCAAGGTTAGCACCTCTTAAATTTGCGCCTCGCAAATTAGCACCAGTAAAGTTAACTTTGCTCAAATTAGTCCATCTTAAATCAACATTGTTCAGTTCACAAAAACTCATATTTGCGCGAAAAAGGTAAGCACCAATTAAGTGAGCTTGATTTAAGTTTGCTTCCTGAAAATTAGCTTTGTAGAGGTAAGCATCAATTAATTCTGCTTCATAAAGACTAGCTTTGCTGAAGTCAGAATTAATTAAATTAGCCGTTCTCAAATTTGCATATCTGAGATTAGCTCTGATCAGTTTTGCACCGCTTAAATCAACTGCTTTTAAATTTGCCTCACTTAAATCTGCTCCAATTAAGTTAGTATTACTTAAATCGGCACTTTTAAAATTAGCTTTGCTCAAGTTAGCACCGATTAAATTAGCATCAATTAAATCTGCTTCTTTCAGGTTAGCTGCACTGAGATTTGCTAAACTGAGATTTGCCTGATTCAAATTTGCTTTAACTAGTAAAGCTGAGTGGAGATTAGCACTGCTTAAATTAGCGTTGCTGAGGTTAACTGCTGGCAGTAAACTATTACTTAGGTCTGCTTTATTAAGGTTAACTGATTGTAAATCAGCATCTAATAAGTTCAATCCAGAAAGTAAAGCATCGCTGAGATCTGGTTCAATTTGGGGGTTGTCTTTTCGCCACTCAATCCATTTCAATTTGTTGGCTTTAATTAAATTCAAATGTTCTATATTTGCCATGTTTAAATGCTCCTTTATTCTTTCCGCGCACTAGGATTTTCTCGACCTCTAACATTTTCAATTGCTGTTAATGCTCCATCAGCTGCGGCTAAAATATCCTGTTCTGCTCCACCTAAATATAAGCGTCCAAAACTACCGACTGCGTTAATTTCTAAAATATTAATTGCAGCGGATTTTTCGGCTTCGTTTGCTGCTAATGCTGCATAAGCTGCGGGTTCAACTTCTAACACATAAAGGGTTTGTCCTGCTAATAGTAATTGTCCTCTTCGAGTCCGGTTAATTAATTGGGTTTGATGTGCGTCAATGTTGCGGATAATTTGACTGGAAACTACTCGCGGTTTTAAACCTTCTTCGCGTTTTACTCCTAAAATGTCTAAAATCGCTCTTCCCGCTGCTTTGGTTTCACCTTGTTTGCTAGAATGGATTTCTAAAAGTCCATAAAGTCTTTCTACTACTTGTACTCCCGGACGTACTGAAGCGGATTTTAAAGCAACATCAGTAATCCGATTAATTTCAATTCCGGGTGAAATTTCAATCCAAAGTGATGCGTCTCCTGGTAATGGTAAAAATCCTAGCGCCACTGTTCCAATATATGCGGCGTGTTGTGGTTGCAATCGATCTAAATATACGTAACTGCGTAGTTCTATACCCAAAGTTTTCCTCTTAACCTCAAATAATCAACAGATTTTTGGTTTTACCAACCAGGAATAAAGTTAACCAGATCTAAGTTTGCCAGAAAATTTCATCGATTAATCGGTTTTGGGAAAGTTTTTTAGTGAGAATAGAATGGGGAGGGAAAAAGAGCGATCGCAAACCAACTAACCATACAAACTATTTATCTTACCGGACGCAGTACCAAAAACCAAGCCACAACTGATAATTTACCAGGAACAATTGACAAAATAGCAGAGTCCGTAAATCTTCGCGGTGGTGTGGGTATTCCTGTGCGTTGTGACCATACAATTGATGCAGAAGTAGGGCTATACGCACCCTACATAACAAAGAAAACCTCTGTAATCCGACGCGGAGGATTACAGAGATGTTATTAATTACTTATTGAGTCAATAATTTACCAAATGGAAACAACTTATTACTTGCTTTCAGTAGTATTTGTTTCAGTATTGGTTGTCTCTTCGTTGCCACCCAAATTCACTTTGAACACGCGGTTTTTTGCTTCTTCTACCTTTGGCAAAGTCAGAGTAAGAATACCATTGGCGAAATGAGCTTCAACTCGATCATTCTGGACAGCTACAGGCAAACCAACAACTCTTTCAAATTTGCCATAGCGGAATTCAGAACGGAAGAAACCTTTGTTTTCGGTTTTATTTTCGTAGCGATGTTCACCACGAAGAACGACTGCATCGCGCAAAACGCTGATGTCTAAATCTTTGGCTTCTACTCCGGGAATTTCAGCTTTTAGTGTTAAGTTATCGCCGTTATCTTGCAACTCAACTGCTGGTTTCCAAATAGCGTTTTCTGTAGTGGTGATTCCAGCAAAGTCGTCAAACATTCTATCTAATTGGCGGCGGAGAGTTTCAACTTCACTAAAAGGACTCCATCTAATAATAGCCATAACTGCGTCTCCTTTTTTACTTAACTGTTGCTTGTTTATTTAGCGTTTTGATTCACATTTTTATGATGCCTCAGCTAATAATTTTTGTTTATGGTGAGAACCGAAAAATAATGGTAGCAGTCTCCACATTTTCCCCAGTTACTATGTTGAGAAACCTTGGTGTAAAAACCATACCGAATTCAGTAGGGTCTTCCCCACTGCCAAATTTTTTGATAAGATACACAATGATTATCGGGTCTGCAACGGTTTCGACAAATTGGCGAAAGCAGTGTATCCTACCACCTGGGATAAGTGATGGTTCCTGCCAAGAGGATGAGATTGGCTAAGCCTGTGAACGATCGGTAAGTAATACCAAATCCGGTTTAAATACCCCCGCTATTCTTTAGTCCGCGTAGGCGGACTTTGTTTGTGTAGTAGCGTTCGCGTAGCGTGTGCGTAGCACGTATTTCAATCGCCCAATCATAAAGGGGATAGCTGACCCGGATTTGGTATAAATAACCAATTTAGACAGCAGTTCGACTCTGCTCAGATCCATTTTTGATTCGATCAATTCAGATTAAAAGTTTCTAATCGATCTCCACCCAAAACTTAAGTGAAATGTTGCCTAGCATACAGCTAGTCAAGGCTAGTGAAGTTAAACTTATACTAAGCCACTTCAACGGAAAAAACTATTATTAAGTTGAGTGAATCATGCTGACCATTTTAATGATTTTTGGGCCAATGAGTTTAGCGATCGCCTACGTAGTATGGAGCGAAAACCAAATGAGTGGCAGAGTATAAAAAGATCATTAATATTTCGTTTGGGTGCGATCGCAAAGGACAATTCAGGAGATAAAATTTAATAATATCCTTTATCCTCAAACATTTCCTCACAGCAAACTTGGGTAACACCTTTTAAACCCAAACTTTCTAAGTGAGAAATCCATTCATCTGCACTATCATTGACTTGCAAAAGTCCCAAAATCTCTGCTACATCTGCCACTTCTGGAATTGTAGAAATTTTAAACCCTTGCCAGTCAGCATCCAAACACAACCAAGCAGGAAGGTTTTGCCGATCGAAGTTTTTGGAACTCTTCCACTCGGCTCGGAAGCAGTACATTTTACCTTTAAACATGGCACTCCTAAGCTTTAAAGTTACAACAGAGAATAATTGTTTAAACAAGTTAAATATTGCAACGCATCCTAACTAAATTCCGTAACGAATATCACCGATGGGGAAATGGGGAAATGGGGAGATTGAGGAAAAACTGTATCTAAAACTCCTCCTACCTCCCTACCTCCCCCTTCTACCTTCAGAAATTTCTTGGCTTAGCGACTGCGGTTAAAATGTTTAAAGGGCCAGTTTCTACAAGCAGTTGTTTTTGTTCTTGATTTTTCACTAATAAAGCGCCAGCAAAGCCTAAAGAATTAATGGAAATACCTTGAAAAAACTCTTGCGATCGCGGTACAATCATCATCCATTCTCTAGTTGCTAATAAATTGTACGCACCGTTTGGGCGATCGGAAATTTCTTCCACATCATTTAATAAACCTACAGCTTTCTGTAAATTCAAATAGCATTTTAGCGTCATTTCCGCAGCCAGATCGGGCGAGTTAATCCCAGAGGGATCGAACTTAGCTATGGCATGAACAAAAGGTAAATCAGGGATGATTCCTACACCTGCCTCGAATTTAGCAGTTTTTAGGAGAGGTGCGATCGGAAAATCTATCTCATCATCAACCAAAGGCAAAGCAACTAACTGCAAATGCTTGTGTCGTTGACTAGCTCCCGCAACTCTTCCAGAATTATAAAAAGCCAACCCATCAATTTCTGCTAAAACTAACCACATCGCCTGAAAATCTGCCAAATCTAGCCAGCTTTCCTGTTCCACGAAATCACGGGTAACTATTAATAAATGATGCTCCACCACATTAAACTTATTCAGCAAACATACATGAGTCTGGGAAATATCCGCCACAAATAAATCTTCCTCGTAAGGTAAAAAAGGATTAAAATTTTTATCCTTTTTCTCAGAAGATTTAGCGGCATCTTTCCGTACCAAATTAGTTAAAATTCGTACCAAAAAACGAACTCCCCCTTGTTCCACAAACTCATAATTAGTGGGAATACTTTGTAACGCGCCGCACTTGAGAGCATATTCAGTTTGTTCTACCAAACGTCTCCACAAAATACTTGATTCCTGCTTTGGCTTTGCTTCCGCCATAGTGAAAAATTTACTCCAGTAATCTTATGTGTGATAAGTTACATTAAACTCCCAGACAAATATCTTAACTTTATCTAATCTTTACAAAACTGGATTAAAATAGTAGAGTTTTTTAAAGAAATCGTAAAGTTGCACCACTAGGAAGCTGTTAATTACACGGATAGCTTAACTCCAAACTGGGAAGACTGTGCTAAAACTACGTATATACACCGAAGCAAGCCGACTTTAGATTATGTGCGACTGGCAACAATTAAGTAAAATCCCGGTTTAGGAAATCCGAAACAAGACGGTTGTTTTTTGAATCTATATATGTTCAATTTGCTCTCCCCGAAATTTGGTAGAGATCCAAAGTTTTCAGCTGACAAACCATGCTTAAACAAGCAGAGGAACTTATGAACAGGTTTTTCACATCTACTACAGTGGGAATACTAGCCTTGGGTGCAGTATTCGCTTCTGGTGAAGTCGCAACAGCAGTTTCTTTTGGAACTTCTTCTGATGGTTTATCCTTACAAAATCTTTTGGATGAACTGACAGTAAGCGGCCCAAAAATTGATACAGTAAACGATCAAACAGGTTTTAATCTGTTTACGAATACTGCTAGTAGCGGTTCTGTCGCTACTTTCATGTTTGAGATAGCTGGCAATGCTTCTCTTAACAAGTTTGGCATTTACAATCCAAGCGGCATCAAAGCAGAATTATTTGCTGGAATTAATGATGTTTCCGATGGTACGACTGTAAACTTCTTGGGTAACGGTGATGTTACTGTTTCTACCATTGGTTTTGCTCCCGGAAATGAGCCAGATCCTATCATCAAAAAATACACAGGTTTTGGTAATATTTTCGGTTTCTATTTAGATACTCCAGAAGGCACATTTTATACTCAAAATAGTCTCAATCCAAATGGTTTTCAACAAGCAGTAGTTTACCAAGGCAACAATCAAACCGAACTGCAAATTGCAGGTAGATCGCCTGGAAGATTTACAAGTAACGAATTTATTATTGCTTTTGAAGATTTACTGCGAGGTAGCTCTGGTAATTCTGATAGCGATTTCCAAGATTTGGTAGTTTTAGTGGAGTCAATTACACCCAAAAAAGATGATGTCGCTTCCATTCCTGAACCAGGTATAGCTACCAGTTTGTTAGCTTTTGGTTTGGGCAGTTTTGCTTGGATACTGAAGGGTCAAAGGAAAAAGTTAGACATTGAAAGATAGGGACTGGAGACTGGGGACAAGGGGAATCTTTAACTCAAAACTGCACCCCTGCACCCCTGCACCCCTGCACCCCTGCACCCCTGCACCCCTGCACCCCTGCACCCCTGCGCTAAAAGTCTACTCCTCGCTTGAGTTCCACGCCTCGATCGGCATAATGTTTATGGCAAATCATTTCCGAGTGAACGCTAGCGAGATCGAAATATGCCGGAGGATTTAAGCAGCGACCTGTGATAATAACTTCTGTATCACGGGGTTTTCTGAGTAATGCTTGTACGATCGGCTCTTGAGGCAATAATTCTAAATCAACGGTGGGATTAAGTTCGTCGAGAATGATCGTTTTATAAAGTCCTGATGCGATCGCACTGCGGGCAATTTCCCACCCTCTTTCTGCTTCCACATAATCTATTTCCCGCTGTTGTCCTCGCCAGACGATCGCATCGCCACCACAACGATGATGATCTACCAAAGAAGGATAACTTTGTTGTAAAGCAGCGATCGCCGCATCCTCAGTATAACCGCTGCCACCTTTAAGCCATTGCATAATTAATACTCGGTGAGACTTATCTTGACTAATACCTCTCCCGATAGCTTGTAATGCTTTACCTAACGCACTAGTAGATTTTCCCTTACCCGCACCTGTATAAATTTCAATTCCCTCGATCCCTTTTTCCTGAGAAATCGGGTGATCGTGAGGTTTCATTTCCGAATGTAAGTCAGCAATATCCAGTAATGCTTCAGGTGCCGCTCTCCCAGTAGCAATAATTTCCACTTCTTCTGGTTTATTCTTTAAAGTATTGATTACTTCCTCTACTGGAAGCAAACCTAAATCAAGCACTGGATTCAGTTCATCCAAAACAATGACAGAATATAAACCAGATGCGATCGCGCCCTTAGCAACATCCCATCCCCGTTGGGCTTCCATTTTGTCAAAGCGAGTAATCTCCTCTTTAGCAAAATACTCCGCCCTCCCCGTCCGCACTTGATCGATCAAATGAGGAAAACCTTGCTGTAAAGCCGCTATAGCTCCGTCTTCATCATACTGCCGTCCGGGTCCTTTCAAAAACCGCAGCAGCAACACCCGATTTTGCGCCCCAGAATTAATTCCTAAGCCAATAGAACGCAAAACTACCCCTAAAGCTGCTCTAGACTTGCCTTTTCCCGCACCGTCGTAAACATGAATTTGTCCTGTAATTCGTTCCGCACGCATCTGCGCTGTGCGAATACCGATTCCTACTCTCGTCATTGTGGTTGATTCTCATCGCAATTGTCGCAAATACTTAATATATCGTTAATAGTCCTGAGTCATCAGTTTTTCGATCAACTATTATCTTTTTCAGTATCATCATAATGATAGAAGATTTATGGGTAGTCTTGCCTTTACGAGCAGTAGTTTTTCAAACCTTACTCCTGCTCATATCAATTGCGATAGAAAGTGTAGTTTTGCAAAGACTCTTAAATATTAGTCGCAAAACCGCCACAGCATATTCAGCAATCCTAAATCTGTTATCAACATTTATCGGTTGGTTATGCTTTTTCGTAATTGAAGCACTTACCCCCGGATTTTTACAGACTCAACTAATTCGCTATATATTTTTCGATCGCTTCGTCTCCCCAAACAACTTCTCCTTTTTACAAAACAGCTTTTACTTTTTAGGAATTAGGATCTTTATCATGGCGCTTGACTTAACTGTAGAACTAATTGGCTTAGATTTCTTACTCAACTTCCTAGTCGAACAAGATGCAGAAATTAAACATTTAGTAAGTAGCAAAGAAACCGAAGAAACCGAAAATAAAAAGAGTCGTTACCAAAAAGACAGAGAAAGTACCTTAAATAAGGTAAAGTTTAAAGCTGCATTTTGGGCTAACTTTAGCAGCAATATTCTCATTTCCGCTTTGATTTTAGCAGCAACTTAAACTCATCAAATTACGGACAAATGAATAAGATTATTCAAATTATTGAAAAAATTTCCGCCCTAATTATTTTTATTAAATCCTTTGGCAAATTAGGCTGGAAAATAATCATCGGCTTGGGGATTTTATTTTGGATAATTGCCTTTTCTATTGGGCTGCTCGCTGAAGATTTAAGATTCAACCTATTCTCAATTTTGATATATTTTGTAGTAGTAGCTATTTTTGCTTTTTTTACATTGAAAAATCCCCTAATTACTGTAGGGGTTTCTCTAAGCACTTGGATGTTGGTAGGTTTAATTTGTTTATTCGTCGCGAGTTTATGGCAAAATATTGCTCCTTTGATTTGGTTATTAATGCCCCCGTTATCAGCAATTATCGCCGCTTGGCCCAGTTTTTTAGCAGCAGACAAGAAACTTAAAAATCTCAAAAATCAGCAACGTTTTCAACTATTAATTTGGGTTTTTATCCACTTAATTGTTAGTTGCTGGATAAATCTTAGTTTGATTATTCAAGATTGGGTACAGCAATATCCTAGTCTATTAGCTGATAATTTTACCCAGAGTGATTTCATTGTGAAAATTCAACCTTTTTCCCGTCCTATTACCGAAGGGGAGAAAGTTTTAAATTTTATGGAAAGACAACTAAAAAGTCAAATAGATGGTAAACCTTGGCAGGTAGCAGAAACTTGGTTAAATAATACTAATGAAATAGAAAAACTGCTAAAGGAAGCAAAAAAAGAAATTTCTGGAATTCCAGAGAATAAGTTTTGGAAATTTAGTACAGAAGTTAATACTCAAAAAACAGGATATAATTTGGTGATGATAGCAGAATGGCAAGGACCTAGTTACGATCCTCAAGGTTATTTGCTAAAACAGGTCTGTCAAGTTAACTCAGAAACTCGACAACCTACCCCAGCTAACACTAACTTGAGGCGAGTCAGGAGAGGTAATAATACTAGGGTAGCAACAACTCCAGAGAGAAAAGTTACAGCAAAACCTGTAAAAATTGCTAATCTTGAATGCCAATCTGTAAGTAAACAAATTATCGGACAAAATCGGGTTAAAAGTTCCCCAAGGTTATGAACATTGAAGAACACCAACCAACTAAATTCGATATGACTCTTGGTAGAATCTTGGTAATTGCTTCTCATGTATTCCGGGAAGTAATTCGCGATCGCGTACTCTACTTAGTAGGAATCTTTGCAATTTTAATAATCGGAAGTGCCGGATTTTTACCCCAAGTTGCTGCTGGCACACAAGACAAAATTCTCTTAGATCTTGGTTTAGCAGCAATCGGAATTATTGGTTTAATTGTAGCTATTTTTATCGGCACAGGTTTAGTCAATAAAGAAATTGAAAAACGCACAGTTCTAGTATTAATTTCTAAACCAGTTAGTTCGGCAGAATTTATTATTGGGAAACATATCGGTTTATCAGCAATTTTAGCTGTATTGTTGATTTTAATGTCAGCAATTTATTTCCTAGTGCTGTTAGTGAGTAAAGTCAACTTTTCCTTCGTAAGCATTCTGACATCAATTTTTTTCCTGTGGTTAGAATTATCTTTAATCACTGCGGTAGCCATTCTTTTAGGCGTATTTACTAGTTCTTTACTAGCAACTTTATTAACTTTAGCCGTTTATTTAATGGGACATCTCAGCCCAGACATCGTTAAATTAGGTCAATTAGCAAAAAACCCAACACTAGAAACAATTACAAGGGGAATATATTTAGTATTGCCTGATTTGTCACGGTTAGATTTAAAAAATCAAGCAGTTTACGGTTTAACTTTACTACCTGATAGCCAAGCTTTATTTCTCAACTTTCTTTATGGATTAGTTTATATAGTAGTGCTATTAGCGATCGCCACCCTAATCTTCTCTAGACGACAATTTTAATAAATAAAGATCCCCGACTTCTTCAAAAAGTCGGGGATCTTTATTTATTTAGTCACCAGAATTTTTCACCGCCTGATAAGTCTTAAACCCCCCACTAAGATTACTCGCATCAAACCCATTTAAACGCAAAGCACGAGTCGCATAATAACCACGTTGTCCCACCTGACAATATACCAAAATAGTTTGGTCAGAGGGAATTTCACTCATGCGATCGCGCAACACAGACAAAGGAATATTTTTCGCCCCCTCCACATGACCCGCCTCAAACTCACCCACCTCACGCACATCTAACAACAAACCATCCAACTCATTTAACTCTTGCCAATGTGCCAAAGGCGCATCACCTCGCAGCGCATTCGCCGCAATCATCCCCGCCATATTCACCGGGTCTTTCGCCGCCCCAAACTGTGGCGCATAACAAAGTTCCGCCTCTTCCAAATCAAACACCGTCGCCCCATTTTGTAACGCCATTGCCATCACATCAATCCGCTTTTCTACACCTACTTCCCCCACAGCTTGCGCCCCAAAAATTCGCCCATCTTCAGGAGAGAAAAGTAGTTTAATATCGATCGGTTTCGCATTAGGATAATAACCAACATGATGACCAGGATGTAAATAAACCTTGCCATACTCCCAACCCAACCTTTGCAAACTCTTTTCATTCACCCCAGTACAAGCAACCGTCAAACCAAAAATTCCACAAACCGAAGTTCCTTGCACCCCCCGAAAAGAACTATCTCTCCCAAAAATCACATCCGCAGCCACTCTACCCTGACGATTTGCCGGCCCCGCCAAAGGAATTAACAACCATTCCTTAGTCACAAAATCTTGCACTTCAACCACATCTCCCACCGCCCAAATTTTTGGGTCACTAGTCTGCATCTTTTCATCAACTTTAATCCCACCTTTACTTCCCAATTCCAACCCAGCATCCTTAGCCAAAGTAGACTCTGGACGCACCCCAATACCCAAAATTACTAAATCTGCTTGATGAACCTCTCCAGACTTAGTTTTAACCGCAATACCCCCCTCAGAATGCGATTCAAAACCAACCACACTATCACCCAAACGCAAAATTACCCCATGAGAAACCAGAGAATTATTAATCGGAGTCGTCATTTCCGCATCAAAAGGTAACATCACTTGAGATTGCGCCTCCAACAAAGTCACAGAAATTCCCCGATGTACCAAATTTTCGGTCATTTCCAAACCAATAAAACCACCACCAACCACCACCGCTTTTTTAACCTGATGTTCATCAATCCATTCCCGAATCCGACGACTATCAGGAATAGTTCTTAACGCAAAAATTCCCGGCAAATCAATTCCCGGAAGATGAGGACGAATAGGTGACGCACCCGGAGCTAATACTAAAGCATCATAATATTCTTGATAAACCTCTCCAGTTTGGCGATTTTTCACCTCAACTTGGGAAGTTTCCCGGTTAATCGATAAAACTTCATTTTCCAACCGCACATCAATATTAAATCGTTCTTGAAATAAGCCAGCATTAGCAATTAATAATTTTTTCTCATCAGTAATCACATCACCCACATAATAAGGCAATCCACAATTAGCAAAAGAAACAAAAGGCCCCCGTTCAAAAATAATTATTTCTGCACTCTCCGAAAGACGACGCGCCCTAGCAGCACAAGAAGCCCCCCCAGCAACCCCACCCACAATTAACAATCTTTTTTTGTCATTACTCATGATTTTTACTCCTATATTTTCGTCATTTTGGCAAAATGATCTCCCATAATTGAATTCGTTATATCTTTCTTCACTTATTTTTTAGTATTCAAACTGGAAAGGAAAAAGGCACAAAGCAGAAGGTCCCAAGTAAAATTCCCCCTGCCCCCCTGCCCCCCTGCTCCCCTGCCCCCCTGCCCCCCTGCCCCCCTGCCCCCCTGCCCCCCCCTGCTCCCCTGCCCCCCTGCCCAAAAATTTGATAACCTAGCTTAAATAACATCTTGGGAACGAGTACGAGCGTGGACATTCAAATTGGGCGAGGTAAAGCTGCTCGCCGAGCATACGGTATTGATGAAATCGCACTAGTGCCAGGGCCTAGAACTTTAGACCCCAGTTTGGCAGACACTCGCTGGCAAATCGGCGGCATTGAACGAGAAATTCCCATCATTGCCAGTGCGATGGATGGTGTAGTTGATGTACGCATGGCAGTAGAATTATCGCAGTTGGGAGCTTTGGGTGTTCTTAACCTAGAGGGAATCCAAACTCGCTATGAAAATCCAGAGCCAATTTTAGATCGAATTGCATCAGTGGGTAAAGAAGAGTTTGTCCCTCTGATGCAGGAACTTTATGCCACACCAATTAAACCAGAGCTAATTGAGCGACGCATCCAAGAAATTAAACAAAAAGGTGGTATTGCGGCAGTTAGCGCCACTCCTGCGGGAGCGAGCAAATATAGTTCAGTAGTTGCCAAAGCGGGAGCAGATTTATTTTTTGTTCAAGCTACGGTAGTTTCAACTGCTCACCTATCCCCAGAGTCAGTCACACCTTTAGATTTAGCGCAGTTCTGCCAAGAGATGCCAATTCCGGTAATTTTAGGGAATTGCGTCACTTACAACGTTGCCCACAATTTAATGACAGCGGGCGCAGCTGCAATATTAGTAGGGATTGGCCCTGGTGCTGCCTGTACTTCTAGAGGGGTGTTAGGTGTTGGTGTACCCCAAGCAACTGCTGTAGCTGACTGTGCTGCTGCTAGAGATGATTATTTTCGGGAAACGGGCAATTATGTGCCAGTGATTGCTGATGGTGGTTTAATTACTGGCGGTGATATTTGTAAGTGTATTGCTTGCGGCGCGGATGGGGTGATGATTGGTTCTCCTTTTGCGAGGGCTAAAGAAGCTCCTGGACGTGGTTATCACTGGGGTATGGCTACTCCTAGCCCGGTTTTACCTCGTGGGACTCGAATTCGCGTCGGTTCTACAGGTACTTTAAAACAAATTCTGCGTGGGCCAGCTGCTCTTGATGATGGGACTCACAACCTATTAGGAGCCTTACAGACCAGTATGGGTACTTTAGGAGCGAAAAACATGAAAGAAATGCAGCAAGTTGAGGTGGTAATTGCTCCCTCTTTGTTAACCGAGGGTAAGGTATATCAAAAAGCTCAACAATTGGGGATGGGTAAGTAGTTTTGCTCAGGAAAATTAAAGTGAGGAAATTTTTCGGTCTCCCTTGCTAACCCACCCTAAAACTGATTCTGTGACCTACAATAGAGAAAGCGGAGACGCATGTTTCCGTTCACTCCTCACACCACACTCCGCCCGGACTAATGTTCGGGCGGTTCCTTTTTTGCAGTAGTAATTTTTTACATTCAGGAAGTTTTGATTTTCCTAGCCACTCAGAGTTTATCTACCTGTGGATGAGAGAACTATAGCTTTTCGGTGTGGTAGAATGCCGAAGGAAATCAGACAATATTAGGTAAGGAATTTAGGGCATGTCAGCAGCCTTACAAGTTACAGACTCTTCTTTTGAAACAGAAGTAATTAATAGTGATGTTCCGGTTTTAGTTGACTTTTGGGCTCCTTGGTGTGGACCTTGCCGTATGGTCGCACCCGTGGTTGATGAAATCGCCGTGCAGTTCGAGGGGCAAGTGAAAGTCGTTAAGGTGAATACTGATGAGAATCCTAATACTGCTAGTAAGTATGGGATTCGTAGTATTCCGACGCTCATGATTTTTAAAGGTGGTGAGCGAGTGGATATGGTAGTTGGTGCGGTTCCGAAGACTACTTTAGCCAATACTTTGGAAAAATATCTCTAAACCTCTAGCAATCTGCCGCAGGATTTTAAGTTCTCTGGGTGAAATTTCCGAAAGTCTAGAGAATAAACTGTTCAAGGATCTTGAATGGTTTATATTTTTCTGCTGTGTTGGACTAGTTAGGTGTAAAAAGCTCCAAATAAGCTGAATAGTACTTGAATTAGGAGACTGGGAAAGCCGCTTCGTTTCCCGCTGGTTTGATTAGCGTCTTCGATCGCTAAGATTTAAGACGCTTTTAACATTATCTGGGGTGAAGTTGTGCAGATTTCTCGTGACCAAAAGTTACTTTCGGCACGGGAAACTCGCTACAATATAGTACCCGCCAGAGCGGAATAAATTATGACCTTTACATCCTCGTTCAATACAAATGAATCTTTGCCAAAAGAGTTGGCAGAGTTAATCGAGCGACTACCCACGCATAAGTATAAGAAATGGATTGAGCAATCATTGGCTACCTTATTACGAATGGGTGCTAGTGAGACCGATCGCCTGGATTGGAAGATCTTAACTGCTTCTTTATTAGATATGGAGCGAGGCTTCCAAACCTTTTATCCCTACCGACATATTCGCAAAGTTACCTTTTTTGGTTCGGCTCGTTTGGCATCAGATACTCCAGAATACCAAATGGCTGTGGACTTTGGTCGTCGGGTCACTGAGTTAGGATTCATGCTCATGACTGGTGGCGGCGGTGGAATTATGCAGGCGGGAAATGAAGGCGCTGGGAAAGACAATTCCTTTGGTTTAAATATTCAGCTGCCTTTTGAACAGTCAGCAAATCAGTTTATCGATGGAGATCCCAAGTTAATTCACTTTAAGTATTTTTTCACGCGCAAGCTGTTTTTGTTACGTGAAAGTGATGCGATCGGGGTTTTTCCGGGCGGTTTTGGCACTCAAGATGAAGCTTTTGAGTGTCTGACTCTTTGCCAAACTGGGAGATATGGCCCGGTGCCATTAGTTTTGATCGATCGCCCAGGTGGTGATTACTGGACAGACTGGGATGCTTATGTGGAAAAGCATCTAGTCAAACGTGGATTAGTTAATCCAGAAGATCGCAGCGTCTACACAATTACCGACGATTTAGATGTAGCTTGTGAAGCAATTACCAGTTTCTATCGGGTTTATCATTCTAGTCGTTACGTTGGGGAACAATTTGTAATTCGCCTGAAGTCCGAACTCCAGAATTCGGATGTGGAATGGTTAAATGAGAATTTCTCAGACATTCTGGTAAAAGGACGAATTGAAAAAACTCCCGCTTTCCCCCAAGAGACAGGCGACGAAACCTTTGATTTACCTCGTCTGGCAATGTATTTTAATCAACGGGATTTGGGAAGACTTTATCAGATGATTGCGGTTATTAATCGCATGAATCCTACTTCTCCAGAGTCGGAACATCCCGAACGGAAGTAATCACAGGCGATCGGGGACTGGGGATTGGGGATTGGGATTGCTTATACATCCAGTATTTTACAATTTCTTTTCCCTTTCCCTCGTTACCGGGAAATCAGTGCTTACTTAAATGTTTCAGGTAATATTTAAATTTTCATTGCGAAACTATTAATTATATTTGCAAAAATCTTTCAGTAATTTGCAGGTTGTGATACAATCTCCCTCTAGGTTCAGAATTCCGTAATAGAGAAAATTAGGTAACACTAACAGAGTAGTATTTACGGGAAATTACATAACTTATGCAAAATTTCTTCCTCATGTTCAGCAATCTTCACCAAGACAAGTGATTGAGATGTTTGCGACAGTAATAATAACAAGCTCAGAAGTGACGCAAAAAATTTAGAGTGTCCGCAAGCTATCACTACTTGAATTCTTTGGTTCTAACTGCTATGTCTAACCATCCACCTAAAATTAAATTTCCCGTCTGGCGTTTTCTCAACCAGCCGTTGTTTAGTTCTAAAACTAAATTAGTATTAAATCCTTATAAATTCTGGCACTTATACAGAATTGAATTATTAGAACGCTGCTGGACTAGAAAGTGCGAATCTGAGGGTCGTCATTATAATTAAAAATTGTTTGGTACTCCAGAAATTTAGTTCATCTGCTGAGTACCAAGTTATCTCGGTGAACTACGGTTTCTGCACCTGCATAGCCTAAAATTATCTTGATTTCGGCTGATTGACGGCCTTGAATTTTTTTGAGTTCACTACTACTATAGTTGACAATTCCTCTGGCTATTTCTTGACCGGAAGCGTCGCACAGTTGGACGGCATCAGAGGTGTGAAATTCGCCTTCTACTTGGGTAATTCCGGCAGCTAAGAGAGATTTTCCGGCTTGGGCGATCGCACTTACCGCCCCCCGATCCAAGTAAATTTTCCCAGCCGGAACTAAACCGTGAGCAATCCAACGTTTCCGAGCGTTGCTGTGTTGCGGTTGTGGTTCAAAGCGAGTGCCTAATGGTTCTCCGGCTAAGATTTTTTCAATGTTTCCAGGGTTTCTGCCTTCTGTAATTACAGTGCAAACGCCAGCAGCAGTAGCGATCCGGGCGGCGGCAATTTTCGTGATCATGCCACCAGTACCCCATTGAGAACCACGATCGCCTGTTTGCACTTCTAATTCTGCTAATTGATCGATGCGAGTGACTAAAGTAATCGGTTGGGCATCGGGGTTACTGCGAGGATCTGCGGAATAAAGTCGATCGACATCTGTGAGTAAAAATAGCCAATCTGCCTCTAATAAACTAGCAACTCTGGCGGAGAGAGTGTCATTATCGCCAAATTTTAACTCTTCAATGGCGACAGTATCATTTTCATTGACGATCGGGATTACACCCAGTTTTAATAAAGCTTGAAAAGTGTTGTGAGCATTGACATAGCGACTGCGTTGGACTAGATCGCTGCGAGTGAGTAATACTTGAGCGATCGGCTGTTGCAGAGAAGTAAATAGATCGTCATAAACTCGCATTAATCTACCTTGTCCTACAGCGGCTACAGCTTGTTTCACCGCTATATTTCGCGGGCGTTCCTGTAACCCCAAGCGAGCACAACCCACACCTACTGCCCCTGATGATACTAAAACTACATTATTTCCCGCAGCCCGGAGACGGCTAAGAACTTCAACTAAACCAGCAATTGTAGAGAGAGCTAAGTTACCAGTAGTGGGATTAGTTAAGCTAGAAGTGCCAATTTTAACAACTATAGTTTGATTCATAAAATCAAGCAATTTTAGATTTTAGATTTTAGGCTATTAGTGAATAAACATATTTTTTCCCCTCTGCCCCTCTGCCCCTCTGCCCCTCTGCCCCTCTGCCCCTCTGCCCCTCTGCCCCTCTGCCCCTCTGCCCCTCTGCCCCTCTGCCTCATTTAATATGCCGTTTTCTAGCTGGGATAGTTGCGCCGAGAATTTGGGACAGCCAGACTTCGAGAGTGTGAATTGGGTAAGATTGAATTGCTTCTCCGGTAGGGACGATCGGTTCGACTAAAATAGTGAACATTCCCAAACGATTACCTGCGAGGACATCGGTAAATAAGCGATCGCCCACCATTGCCACTTGTTCGATCGGCAAATTCATTTGACTAACAGCCCTACGGAGTTTGCGGCGAGAAGGCTTGCTAGCGCCAAAAATGTAGGGCAAATTTAAAGCTTGAGCAATTCTAGCAATTCTGGATTCACTTAAGTTGTTACTCACTAACCAAAGTTGCGCTACTTGACGAATTTCTGCGACCCAATGTAGTAATTCCTCAGAAGCATGAGCAGCTTTTACAGGTACTAAAGTTTCATCTACATCTAACACCAAACCCTTAATTTGGTAATGCTCAAGAATTTCTGGTGTGAGACGAAGAATAGTTGCTTCTAGAATTAAGTCTGGCTGTAACAGTGCGCCCCAAGACATAAGAATTTATTTGGTAATTGGTCATCAGTAGAGGGCTAATCCTAGAGTGTTGAGTCATGAGTTTAGCATGAGCCAAAACTCATCAGCCTCACTTTCCTACTACCAAATTAACAACTAATTTGGTTTAGTAGTTGCCCCTTGATTTTGTTGTACTCGTTGTTTGCGAATCGCTGCCACAGCTGCTTGATGTTCGGCTAAGGTGCGACTGAAGACATGAGTACCATCGTAACGAGCCACAAAAAACAGATAATCAGTTTTTTCTGGATTCAGGGTAGCTTGTAAACTAGCTTTGCCTGGACTAGCGATCGGGGTTGGCGGTAAACCACGATTCAAATAAGTATTATAAGGAGAAGGTGTTCTAACTTGCTTAAAAGTCAGAGGTTGATCGGCGGTTTGTTGGATATTTAATCCATACTCTACCGTCGGATCGGCTTCCAGCCGCATACCTTTTTGCAAGCGTTGAGTAAACACACCTGCAATGCGGCGACGTTCTGCCGGAATTACCGCCTCTTTTTCTACGATACTGGCAAGAGTCACCCATTGGAGAAGATTCAGCTGAGTTTGTTGGGGATTTTGTTGGTAAATTGGCAGGGCTACTTCCTCAAAGCGTTGGAGCATAATTTTGATAATTGCTTGGGGAGTGATACCCCCGCTGGCTATTTGGTAAGTGTCCGGGTACAAAAAGCCTTCCAGATGAGGTAAATTGCTGGGTAGCCAAGGAAATCGATCGCGAGGAATTTGTTTACTAGCGGCGAGAAATTCTTGAGCAGTGAAAAAGCCTTGAGATTCAAAGTAAGCAGCCATTTGCTTGAGATTTCGACCTTCCGGGATCGTAAAGCTAATTTGTACCACACTACCCTGACTAATTTGTGCGGCAATTTCTTTTAAAGACTGAGTGGGAGAAAGCTGATAAGTCCCGGCTTTAAACACACCTTGATTTTGGCTATTTAACCAACGTGCCCAAAGATCCCAAGCATTACTAGAACGAATTAACCCTGCTGATTCTAAATAACTACCTATTTGTTTGCTAGTAGAACCTGGAGGAATGCGAATTTGCAGTGTTTTGTCCGTGTCTAGTGCTTCACTAGGAGATAACTGAGGTACAGGTGGTGATGTTGCCCAACTCCACCAAGACCAACCTTGCCAAGCACAGAACACCAGCACAGCGGGGAATAGTGCCAGATAGAAGAAAGTTTTAGAGAAGCGTTGCACAGTGCTCATCTGGGATTAGTATCCAATTTGAAAAACAACATTGGTGATTAGTATTTAGCCACTTATTTACTAATTTCGGGGGCAAGCCCCTGTGAGGATACGAACCAAATCATAAATGACTTATTGACTAATCACCTAAAGTTTTATTCCATTTGGTTAAACAATTGGTCTTCTAGCAGAGGTTGAACTCGCTCAAATTCTTCATCAGCGAGTAACTCTACTTTGCCATCTTCGTTAAAACGACCAAAGAAAACTAAAGGAGCTAAAGGAGTGTAGATGCTGTATTCTTGTTCTTCATCGTAGAAGCTAGCTAGTAATTGCAGTTCCTCTGGTTCTACAGGAGGTTGCATTGGGTTAGCGTCTTCGTCTTGAATTTCCAATGTGAGAAGGTTTTCTTCGTCAACGGGGGGTAGTTCGCCTTCTACGGTAAGGACAAAGGGGGTGCGTTTGAGCTTGAGATTTTTCTCTGCTAGGACAGCTTGAGCGATCGGGAAAATTTTTTCAACAGTTGTTTCATCTTGAACTACTGATAATTCCTCCGATTCTGGATCGCCGATAAAAATATCGACTGAGGCATCCACTGGTAGCAACACCAGATATTCTTCCTCATCTAGCTCAATATATTCCTCTACGTAGCAAGCTAGTTCCCGTCCTTCTTGATCGATCAAGCTGACGATATCTTCTTCTTGAGAATATCCGTTTTCTCTATTTTCAGACATGGTTAGGCTCCAAAGCAGGGGCGTGTTGTTGTCGTTTTCGACGTTCGTCCAACCATTGTTGCAGAATTATTGCTGCTGCTTTGCGATCTATTAAATTTTTATTTCTGGAGGGCGATCGATTCTCGGCTTTCAGCAGTTCTTCGGCTTGAAATGAGGTTAATCGCTCGTCTACGTACTCTAATGGCAAATTTAAGGCTTTAGCATAACTACGGGCGATTTTTTGCACTTGTTTGGCTTGGTAGCCCAATGTGCCGTCCATTGAGTAAGGTAATCCAACAACTAAGATTTCGACTTCTCGTTCTGCTATTAGTTCTTGAAGTTGTGCCAAGTCGTTGGTAAAGGATTTGCGCTCAATGGTAGTTAATCCGGTGGCGATTAAACCTGTGCGATCGCACCCTGCCACCCCAACCCGCTTGCGCCCAATATCCAGCCCCAGTGCAGAAATTTGCGGCAGGGGGGCAGGTGGGCTGGGGGGCTGGGGGGCTGGGGGGAGGTTTTGGTTTTCGGTCATAGTTTTAAATGAGAACAGAAGGCTTTTTCAAGGCTCCAAGGCAGAAAGCAGAAGGCAGAAGGCAGAAGAAAGTTTTGAGTTTTAAGTTAAAGAACTTCCCCATCTCCCCATCTCCCTATCTCCCCATTTCCCCATCTCCTCTACTCCCCTGTTCCCCTGCTCCCCTGCTTCCCTGCTCTCCTTCGGTGTTGTCGTAGTTAGTAGCCATTTCTCCGGCTGAGGAGTGGGAAGGGCTTGATTCTGGGGTAGCTAGTTGGCGATGAGATTTTAACCAAGACATTCTTCCGGGTACTGGTTGGCGAGAGCGTTGTAAGCCTTGCAACATTTCTGAGAGTTGCAGTCCTTCCAGGGCAAATTTGGATTCGCGGAGTTTGTGCCAAACGGAACGAGACATTAATAAAGTATGGGCGATTCTTTGTGCGCCGATTTGTTCTAAAAATTCTTCGCGTTCTGGTTGGTAGTCAGCTGAGGTTACTTGTAGGGGTTGGGCGGGGAAGTCTTGGGCGATGCGTGCCATTTGGGAGAGCAGTTCGGGATACAGCCAGGTGTAAGCTGGGTGTACTGTCATTTCGGCTTTGTGGGGTTCTTTTCCGGTGCGACTGAGTTGCAGTTGGAAGTAACCGATCGCTGCTTTCCGCTGTGGTTCAAATACGTAACCGCTGACTACTTCGGTTTGGCTGAACCATTGGCGTATTCCTTCGATTAGGGCGCTGAAAAAACCTGTTTTAAAGTCTTGGACGTGGCGATCGAACACTTGCCGCACTAATGGTGGCATTGCTGCTGTATCTAATTGATAGAGCAGTTGCGCGTCGGCGTTACTTACTGGAAGCAAGTTAGGTAAATCTGGTTCTCTTTCTTGGAGTTCGGCTAATAATGATGGTGAGATTTCCCAAGCGGTTAACTGAGCTAAGGGTTGAAATCCATTTTGCCGATACAGGGCGAGACTGTTTTTGTCGTTAATGTTGACTTCTAACAACCAGGTGCGTGCTTCCCAGATGGTTTCAAAGCAGTGGCGGAGTAGGAGGGAACCAACTGCTAGGCTGCGGGTTTGGCGATCGACGAATACCCTTTCTACTCGCCATGTGCTCCGGGTACGATTAAATGGTTTAACTTGAATCATGCCCCTAACTTGTTGTTCTTCCTGAGCAACATAAGCACACAGTTCGTACCGGAACGGGTTAGGAAACAGGCTCAAAAACTTCCATAGTCCGTAGCGTTGGTTGAGTCGTTCCAGGTGTTGTTTTGTCTCATTCAAGCTGTTGTAGAGGTGATTTGCCTCTACCGATTGCAGGAGCGTTTTTTCATTGGCGTTAGCTTGTGCAATTGTGCCGATCGCTTCTAAGTCCCGGCGTTGTAGGGGACGGATCGTAACTTTTGGTTCCTGGGGTGGGAATGGGGTCATATTCACTCAGGCTGTTCGTTTGCCTTGGGTAAGATTATTGCTGTAGATTCTTGCTTGTTCAAGCTAGATTCTATTCCAGCTAGGAAAGGGGTTGATTGATTTTCCACCTACAAAACTCCGCCCTTGAAAACGGGTTTTTTAGTTAGGGGACTGGGGATCTGGGTTAAGCTAAATGACTGGCTTTCCAGTTTCCTCTGCTGTTGGTTTTCAAGTCTGGTGGGCATTAACAGTTTCAGTGTAGCACTCGACGAGGGTGGGTTTTATTGAGTTAAATATCGAGATTGATTAAGTATTTTTACTTCTTAGCTTTATGGTGCAATTACTTGATTTATCTCAATGTCGCAAGAAGACTCCCGGTACAGCGCAGCTTACCGGGAGATGAATTGTGACCAAAACCTCAGATTGAGCATAGCGAATCGATATAATTTGACCTTGACATTTATTTTCCCAGGTTATACTGTTACTAATTCCCGGATTAACAGAGAAATGTTGATAGGTTTAAAGGTAAGATTATATCCAAACAAAGAGCAACAAACAGCTTTAGCACAAAATTTTGGTTGCTGTCGATTCGTTTGGAATTAC
>NZ_JBHFNS010000006.1:0-3407 GCF_041929135.1 Floridaenema fluviatile BLCC-F154
GTGAAACCATTGTTATTAGCAACTGCATTACGTTATGTGCTGTTTGCAGCAGCTACGGAGGAAACAAGACAGGTACTCACTGGGGTTCATTTACAATTTGATGCAGATAGCATTGAATTAGCTGCTAGTGATAGTCACAGGTTGGCATTTGCTACCATCGCTAACCCTTATGTTGAAGATGAAACTATTCCTGAGTTCAGTGTAACTATCCCGGCTAGCAAATTACAACAATTAGAAAGGATTCTTTCAGAAACTACTGCTCATACTATCAGTTTAGCATTTGATGAAAGCAAAGCTTGGTTAACGATTGGTACAACCGAGCTAGTCATGCGATTATTAGCTGGGGAATATGCTCAGTATCGACAGTTGATTCCTCAACAACAACAAACAACTGTCCGTTTTGAACGCAAGCAGTTGATAAGTTTGTTGGAACGTTTAGCGGTGCTTACGGATAAGAATTCTGTGGTTGTGGCTGATATCAATCAATCAAAGCAATCAATACAATTAACTGTCGAAACAGCGAATTGGGGTAGTGGTGTTGAGGTAATAGAAGCATTGGTGACTGGTCAAAGTTTACGGATTGGTTTGAATATCAAATATCTGCTAGAAGGTTTGAAGAAATTGGATACTGCTTGGGTAGAATTGCTACTGGATGAACCAACTACTCCCATAATCATCTCGCCAGTAGAAAGCTTAATTCCGACAACTCAGGTATTGATGCCTATTGAAATCAAACATTAGGTAACAACTGGGGGATAGGGGGTAGGGGATAGGGGTTAGGTGTTGGGGAATTTCTTCTCTTGCCTAATTTTCGCCTGTTTCGACGTTGCAGAACATATAAAAGTTGTGTTGGGTTCTTCTCTTCCCTAACCCCCAACACCTAACCCCTATCCCCTTCCTCTTCCCTAACCCCTAACCCCCACCCCCCAACCCCTTCCTCTTCCCTACACCCAAATTTACAGTTTAATTCAAATGTATTCAACCCAATGACTAACAATCTGATGCAAAGGTTGTTACAAGGTCTGTCGTTGATTCCTAGTAGTTGGTCAATTGTGCCAACTAATGGAAATAAACAACCTTTAGGCTACAAATGGCAACAAAATCCATTTCATAAAGATGAATTAATCAGACAATTGCAATCAACAGGTGGAGTAAAAGTCCGCAATCAAGCAGGTAATCAAGTGCGTGTTTATCCTCAAGGAATTGGTGTATTAACAGGTCGGGGAATGGTTGCTCTAGATGTTGATGGTAGTTCGGCAATGAAGGTGTTACAAACAATTACCAAGGGAAATATGCCACAAACTGTCGCATTTACTAGCGGTAAACCAGGGCGTTGTCAGTATTTATTTTCGATTCCTGATGGTACTGAAATTAAGTCGCGGCGCATTAAAGCACCGTTGTTAGGTGAAGCTTTAGAAATTAGAGGTGCGGGGATGATGTCAGTTTTACCACCTTCTGTGCATCCTCAAACTGGGAGATATCGTTGGGTAGTTAGTCCGGTAGAATGCACAGTTGCTACTGTTCCTAAATGGTTGAATCAGTTAATCCCCAAATCTTCCAAGTCTGCACCGCAATCATTGACAGTGAAGAATCAGCGAATCGCTGCTTTGTTAGCTCAACTAGCACCTTGGAGAGCAGATGATTACAATGAATGGATTCGGATTGGTATGGCATTATATTCTTACTCGCCATCGTTGTTACCAGAGTGGGATTGGTGGAGTCAACAATCATCCAAATATCAGCCTGGTGAATGTACGCAAAAATGGGCTACTTTTCATCCCACTAGAATTAGCATCGGTACGTTGTTTTATTTGGCTCGAATAGATTCTAGGATTTAAGCAAGTTTAATTAGCAGATATACTCTTATTAGCTAAGAGTGCAGCAGAGGATGCAATTAAAGAGACAATCTCTGTTGGTTCCAGCAAGGAAATATCTGCCAAAATCTCTTCTAAAGTTGGCTTACGTCTTTGCCACTCAGGAATCCCTACTCCTTGTCGATACTCTTGTAAAGAGATTTTTCCCTCTAAATAAGTCAGTAAGGTTTCTGGTGTACCGCCGCTGACTTGCGCTAAAACTTTAAAGTTATTTGAAGTAGGGTCTGGCAAATTTACACCATTAAGCCACCGATTCACCGTTGCATTGCTGACTCCCAACGCTCGACTAAGGGAAGTCTGATTCCAGCCTCCTTCACGCAAAAGTTGCTCAATTAGACAACTCAAAAGTAGTTGCCGACTTGGGAGAGATCTCACCAGCTACCTTCCCGAACGATAACCAAGTACGTCTTATTCTGCCATAAATTCCTCATTTGCGTCCTAAAGTCTGTGTTGTACAAAGAACTAATCTCTCTTGTTTACAAGTGTAAGATATAGTGTACACTTGTAAGAAAATGAAATTAGAATTGCCGGAAAGCTTTTTTTAATAATTACTTGAGTACAAGTTTGTCAGGAGAGAAATTTGCATTCTGCACTGCCTAACGCTGCTAATCTTGGCTCTGAATCTACGTTTGGGGTAGATCCGCATACCCTGCAACCGCATCCTCGTAATACTTTTATTTATGGGGAAGAGGAAGATATTTCTGAATTAGTGGCATTAATTGAGTCTTCTGGTTGGGTAAAACCGTTAGTAATTACTCCCAATAAAACCATTATTTCTGGTCATCGTCGATGGAAGGCAGTACTAACTTTGGGATGGCATTCTGTGGGAGTGGAAGTTAGGGAGTTTCAGACAGAAGCAGAGGAATTGGAGGCGTTACTTTTGGAGAATGCTAGCCGGGAAAAGACTGTGGAGCAAAAGGTCAGAGAAGGAAAAGCTTGGGAGGTTGTGGAAAGGGAGAAGGCTAAGAAAAGGCAAGTCGAACTGGCGGGAACTCATCGGCGAGGAAAAACATCCGACCTTGTGGCAAATTTGCCACAAGGTATGGAAACGGGGAGAACAAGGGAACGGGTATCTGCTCGTGTCGGTATGAAAGCGCGTACTTACTCGAAAGCTTCTCAGGTGGTAGACTTGATCGATCGGGAGTTCAGCCAGGGTAACTTAGAAGTGGCTCTTGCATTGCGTCAGGTGTTAAATCTTCAAAGTGTAGATGCAGCTTACCAACTGCTCAAACAACCATCTCAAAAGCGTCACCAAATATTATCTGCTCACACTGGTGGCAAATTAAAGTTAAAAAAACTAATGTCCCAAGCGCCATTCGACTCTGATTTGGCAGTGGAAAATGCTGATACAACTTCCCCAGAAGTAGATGGGATAAAATCTTTGGCAGTAGGAGATGTAGTTTTCATCAATATAACCTGGCAAGAGAAAGCGGGAATTCCTGAAAGAAAATGGAATGGATTTTGGGGAGTAGTACAGTCAAATAACATGGGGATAAAAGTCAATATGGGAGTTGAGGTAATTAATGTAAAATC
>NZ_JBHFNS010000048.1:0-34279 GCF_041929135.1 Floridaenema fluviatile BLCC-F154
TCGTTTCTGCGGGTGGAGGCTTCGTCAATAGACAGCCTGTGAAGCCTGAAGCTTGGGGTTTTAGTGGAGTGCAATTAGCTCTATTTTAGTCCTAAGAAGCCCCCGTTATATTTCGCAGAAATTAACGGGGGAGAACGTCACTTATGGTGTTAGAAGTGGTTGTTGATTAACATTAATATAAATGACAAGACTTGTTTACGATCAATTTGCCAAAGATTATCTAACAGGATTGTTAACTCCTCTTGGTGAGGTGGAAACTAACCGAGATGTTCCTGACGAAATGCAACAAATAGATGTGCGATTTATTCCTTACCAGTCAGAACGAAGCGACAATGCCCAAGTGTTAGGATTGTTAGGGCAAATCGCCCGTACTCCATCCATTTTTGTGCCTTTCCACAATGCTGTAAGCCCGAACCAAATCCGTAGTTGTATGGGTAAACTGTTTGATATTTACGCTAATTTACAACGCCAGTATCAGCAAGAAAACAGCTGCCTTGAGGAAGCTATTTTACCTTGGCTGTGGATTCTTTCTCCTACTGTTTCGTCAACTATTTCTCAGGGATTCAAAGCTGAACAAAACCTTAGTAAATGGCCTTCAGGAGTTTATTTTTTAGGAGAATCCCTGAAAACAGGGATTGTGGCAATTGATCAGTTACCGCCTACGGAAGAAACGTTATGGTTGAGACTTTTAGGTAAAGATAATGTGCAAAAACAAGCTATTAATGAAGTAGGCAAACTTCCTGCGAATCATCCCTTACGTGCAAACGCTCTTTTATTATTAGTTAATTTGCAAGCAACCATTCAAGCAAATAAAAATATCGATCGCGAAGATCGGGAGTTAATTATGGAGTTGTCACCATTACTTTTGCAATGGCGAGAAGAGGCTTTACATGAAGGCGAAGAACGAGGTTTACAGCAAGGTTTAGAGCGAGGCGCAAGGACGGAACGCCGCATTATTATAGAAAGTTTCTTGCGGGCGCGATTTGGTGATTTGGATAAGGAATTATCGGGAATTATTCAGCCTTTGTTGGAATTACCAACAGAGGAATTTGCGGTATTATTGTTGCAATTGTCTCGTGAGGAATTGCTAGCTAGGTTTAGTTGTTAATCAGTAGGTATTTGCGCTTTAGCATAGAGCGCAAATACGTATCTCGTACTTCATTTAGACTGCTGAATGGGGATTTCAATAATAAATTTAGTTCCCTGTTTAGGTGCGGAAACACAAGTTAAATTCCCCCCATGTTTTTCTACTATAATTTGATAGCTGATAGACAAACCAAGCCCAGTTCCAGCACCAATTGGTTTGGTAGTAAAAAAGGGATGAAATACTTTGTGGCGGACTTCTTCTGTCATTCCGATTCCGTTATCTGCGATCGCAATTCTCACCCATTCTTTTCCCACTACTTCAGTGCAAATAGAAATCCTGGGTTTTCCTAAAAAAGTATCGTTAGTGAAGCGAGATACAACTGCATCGATCGCATTACTAATGATATTCATAAATACCTGATTAAGTTGCCCTGCATAACATTCCACCAAGGGCAATTTTCCATATTCTTTGACAACTTCCACCCCTGGATATTTTCCTCTTGCTTTCAACCTGTTTTGTAAAATTAGCAGCGTACTATCAATTCCTTCGTGTAAATTGACTGCTTTTTTTTGCGCTTCGTCTACGCGAGAAAAGTTGCGTAAGCTAACAATTACTTGCAGAATGCGATTGGTTCCCAATGTCATCGAATCTAGCAATTTTGGCAAATCTTCAGCGACGAAATGTAATTCTTGCGACTCGATTTCTGCTTTAATTTCTGGCACGGGATCGGGATAGTATTGTTGATATAAATTTAAAATATGAAATAGGCTTTGGGCATATTCGTTGATGTGAGTCAAATTGCCATAAATAAAGTTAATTGGATTGTTAATTTCGTGGGCGACACCAGCTACTAATTGTCCCAGAGATGACATTTTTTCGGCTTGAACTAGTTGGGATTGGGTGTGTTTTAGTTGATTCATTGCTTGTTCCAACTGTTCGGCTTTTTCTCTTAATTCTTCTTGCGATCGCTTTAGCGCCTCTTCTGCTTCCTTCCTTTCCGTAATTTCAAATCGAATTGATAAATACTGCACTGGTTTTCCGGCTTCATCTAAAAAAGGAACTATGCTAGTATCTACCCAATAAAAACTTCCATCTTTCGCTTTATTCTTGATTTCTCCTTTCCAAATTTTTCCTCTACTAATCGTTGACCACATTTGCTGGAAAAATTCTTTACTGTGATAGCCAGAATTGACGATTCGGTGATCTTTTCCAATTAATTCTGCTTGCGAATATTGAGAAATTTCACAAAAAGTATTATTGACATAAGTAATGATTCCCTTTGCGTCTGTTATCCCTACGATCGCTGCTTTATCTAAAGCACATTTGATGTCTGCTAATTCTTTGATCGTTTGTCGAATTAATTCCTCACTATATTTGTGTTGCGCTACAGAAACAGCGTAAGCTTGTAGCACATCCTCTTCCTTATTTAGCATTTCTCCTTGCGAGACATCTGTGGTTTTAAATACATTTTCTTGGCTGATTTTCTTGGGCTTCATCTTGGTTTGCTCCTAGAAATATAGTGAGTATTTTTAGCGGAATTTTTAAAATTTTTACCTAATCTTATCAAAGTTTGTACGCTGTTATCTTTTGTCTGATTGGCATAGGATCAAAAGTACCCATCTTCTACAAGCATAATCTCGCCTTAGTATTTTCGGTCAAGCTATGTTGCTTAGTAGAAAGATTATTATATGTTAAAAAAAATCGTAATTTTCGGAAAAGATATTAATTTTCCTTAAGTAAATTAGGTTAATTTGTAATTGTCAATTAGCTGCTGCGGTGGGAAAGCAGAAATTTTGGGATTAATAAAATTGAAATCAATTAATAATTGATGGAGAGTAGTTCAATTGCGATCGCTTTAAAGTATCAAAAACGGATTTCGTCTTCGGACACAATAGATCGCACTCCCAGGTTGGCACTGTTTTAACTCAGAATTCAACATTTGCGGCAAACTCCCGATCGTCGCATTAATATTAAAGAAGTGTTAACTACCTTTTCTGAGTATGGACTGGCAAGAATTTTCTGGTAACTGGGTGCTGATTCCCAAACGTCCGATCGCGATCGTGCATTTCTTAGGTGGGGCTTTTGTCGCTACTGCGCCGCAAATCACCTATCGTTTATTATTAGAATACTTGGGTAAAAAGGGCTATGTAGTAGTAGCTACACCTTTTGTTAATACTTTAGACCATACGGCGATCGCTAAAGATGTCTTGTTAAATTTCGATCGCACTTTAGATCGATTGCACTATCGCGGATTACTCCAAGGATATCTTCCCATTTATGGACTTGGACATAGCATGGGTTGTAAATTACACTTACTAATCGGTAGCCTTTTCCCCGTCGAAAGAGCAGGTAATATTTTAATTTCCTTCAATAATTATGCAGCTAGAGATGCCATTCCTCTAGTTCAGCAATTCAATTTTAATAACAGTTTCAATGTAGAATTTACCCCTTCGCCCCTAGAAACTAATAATATTATCCTGAGAGGCTACCAAATCCGGCGTAATTTATTAATTAGATTCTCTAACGATACGATCGACCAAACTCCAGCTTTAACTCAATTGTTACAAAAACTCCATGCCGATATGGTAATAGCCCAAACTTTAACAGGTAGTCACTTAACACCTTTAGGACAAGATATTAATTGGCAAACAGGACAAGTTTTTACTCCGTTTGATGCGATCGGACAATGGTTTAAACAAGAAGTATACCGCGAACTAAATCAGTTAAAATCCGTGATTTCGCACTGGCTCGATCCCTTATCCTCATTGCCATAATATTTCACCATTAGTAAACAATTGCGCTGTTCAGTATTCCTGGTGTAACTAAGATGATCGGATATAGCTTCTAATAATCTTAAGCCCCTTCCCCCACCTGACTCATTTTCATGATTAACAGGCATACCTTTAAGTTTTTCTTTCAAATCAAATGGTAAACCATAATCCCAAATTCGCATTTCTATACAGTTTTTTGTCACCGTAACTTCAATATCGATTGGTACTTCTGAAGGTCGATCTTTATGAGCATGACGCACTGCATTAGTAAACGCTTCTGCCAAAGCAAGTTGACAGCGCAACCAAATTTCTCTAGGAACTAGCGAATTGTATAACTGATCGAACCAAATTAGAACATCAGTTAAAGCTTTTAAATCAGACTTTAGTTGTATGTGACTTTTGCTTAAAGTTGACAATTTCACAAAACCTTTACCTTTAAGAAAATTCTCAGGTACTAATTTAGTAAACTCTCCGGCAATTTTTCAATTGAATTGGTATTTTATGTATAATTACTAGGGTATGCTCTAGTTTACCTCCTGCTAGTGGTATTATCTTAAATCAGCATCTCCCCAACTCACCAGAAAAATTTTGGATAACTTTGGTAGAGGATTCTATATTAAAGCAATAGTATCATTCTTAGTCCATGTTTCAAATCCTAGTAGTTGATGATGATCCTGCGGTTCAGCTAATACTGACAAGGTTGCTGAAAAAACAAGGTTATGATGTAGCAGTAGCCAGCGATGGGGAAGCTGGTTTAGAACAAGCAAGGCAATTACATCCAGCACTAATTATTTGTGATTGGATGATGCCTCGTTTAGATGGAATTGAAGTTTGTCGGCGGGTAAAAGCTGACAAAAAACTTTCCACTACGTTTTTTATTTTACTAACTTCTTTGGGATCGATCGAGGATCGAGTTCGAGGATTAGATGCTGGTGCAGATGATTTCATCTCTAAACCAATAGAAATCAATGAATTAAAAGCCAGAGTTAGAGCAGGTTTAAGATTACATCAACTTAGTCATGACTTACAAAGGCAAAAGCAAATTTTGGAAGCAGAATGGGCAGAAGCTGCCGAATATGTTCGTTCCCTGTTACCGGAACCTTTGACTAAGCCAGTAAATATTCAGTCTCGATTTATACCTTCCCAACGTTTGGGGGGAGATTGTTTTGATTATTTTTGGTTAGATTCGGATTGTTTAGCAATTTATTTATTGGATACAGCGGGACATGGATTAAGAGCAACCTTGCCTTCGGTTTCTGTGTTAAATATTTTGCGATCGCGCACCATTCCCAATCTCAATTATTATCAACCCAGTGAAGTTTTAAGTGCCTTAAATCAAACTTTTCAATTAACTTACCAAAACGATAAGTATTTTACTATTTGGTACGGCGTTTATAATCAAGTTAATCAAAAATTAATTTATGCGAGTGGCGGACATCCACCAGCAGTTCTGATCTCTGGAAATTCTCCTAATAACCAACAAGTACAATGTTTAAGAACACCTGGTATGCCGATTGGGATGTTTCCCGATGCCATATTTACCGATCGATCGTGCCAAATAGAAACTAATAGCACTCTCTACATTTTCAGCGATGGAATTTACGAACTCCATCAACCAGATGGCAGTATGTGGTCGCTAGAAGAGTTTATTAAGTTACTATCGCTAAATACGAAAAATTATGGGAAATCCAATTTAGAGTCAATTCTACAAATAGTGAGTTCAATTAACACTAAACCCATTTTTGATGATGACTTATCTATCTTAGAGATTCAATTTTA
The DNA here is from genome assembly GCF_041929135.1 of Floridaenema fluviatile BLCC-F154. Taxonomy (NCBI): domain Bacteria; kingdom Bacillati; phylum Cyanobacteriota; class Cyanophyceae; order Aerosakkonematales; family Aerosakkonemataceae; genus Floridanema; species Floridanema fluviatile. The sequence continues at coordinate 5,638 of NZ_JBHFNS010000048.1, forward strand.
GTTAATTACTAAGTGGATTTGTCTGGATTTGGTATGGCGATCGAATCCAGCTGATTTATAAACTCCTGGCGGTTGGGGAAAATTTGAAAAACTTTATCCATACTGGTAAGTTCAAACAACATTTTAACCTGATCGTTGATCGCGCAGATAAATATCTTAGCCCCCGAAGCCCGGACTGTTTTCAATGCTAATACTAAAGCTCCTAATCCCGAACTATCCATAAAGGTAACATCCTGAAAATCTACCAAGATGATTTTCGCTTTATTATCTATTAAGTTAGTTACTTCTTCCCGGAATTTAGTGCCTTTTAGACTGTCTAAAATTCCACTAGGTTGAATAATTTTTACATCAGGATGAGAATTCATATTGCCTAGAAAAAAGTTTCTTCTAAATTTTTAAGAACGTTCACACAGCTAAAAATTTTTTCATATTTAGCTGTTTTTTGTAATAGCTCAACACTACAGTTGTAGCCACTCGCATTTGACTTTACCACAAAGAGGGCTTAGTTTAATTTTTATTTTGTGAAGAGACGGGGATCGCTCTAGCACGGTAGAGAAGTTTTTCACCTTGACGATAGCCAATATGAGTTACTTTTACAAGATCTCCTGGTTGCGCTGTTCCTTTAATTAATTGATGTTGTTGGGGATCGAATGGTAATTCGACACCTACGGAAGCGATCGCCTCCACGCCCCATTCTCGCAAAAGTTGTTCCACAGGTCGTAACAAAGGCAACAATTTCACTGCCAAAGCTGCTTCGGGTTTTTGTTGCGCCGCATAAGCAGCCGTAGGCCATTGTATCAGCCAAGATTCCAAAGTTTGCAGACTTTTTTGTTGAAATTCTTGCTGTAAAGTAACTTTTTGTTCTGCGAGTTGCTTTTGCAGTCTTTGATATTCCTGTTCCAGTACTGCCGATTTGTTTGATGACTCGATAAACTGGAACTGAGAAGCAGAAAAAGCAGCTAAAAAGTCCTTTAATGGCATTTTCAAGGTAGAACTCAGCTTCAGAACCGTTTCTACTTGCATTTGCATTACCTCTCCCCGTCGCAATCGCTTGATCTGCCGTTCGGATACACCTGCTTTTTGACTTAGTGCTTTAAAACTGGAAACACCAATCAGCTGCATTAGTTGATGCAGCTGATTGGTGTAGTCTAGAAGCGGAGACTGGTTCATTTGGGAATTGGGGACTAGGGAATGGGGAGATGGGGAAGTGGGGAGGTGGGAGGAGAATTTCATCCTCTGCTTCTGCAATCCCTTACTTTCCTGCCCCAAATTATGCCAAAAGCTTATTGATTAGTTAAAATGCTGCGGAGCATCCAAGCAGTTTTTTCATGGACAGCTAAACGCTGGGTTAACAGATCTAAAGTAGATTCGTCACTGCCACTTTCAGCAGCCGGGAATATGGAACGAGCAGTTTTAGCTACTGCTTCATTACCTTCTACGAGCAAGCGTACCATATCCTCTGCATTCGGTACATCTTTAGTTTCAGGAATTGAGCTTAATTCAGCAAAGGTGCTGTAGGAACCGGGCGCAAACACACCTAAAGATCTGATTCTTTCGGCAATTAAATCCACTGCCAATGCTAATTCGTTGTACTGTAACTCAAACATGGCGTGCAGCGAGGTGAACATTGGTCCTGTGACGTTCCAATGAAAGTAATGGGTTTTTAAGTAAAGCGAGTAAGTATCAGCTAAGAGGCGAGAAAGTCCGCTAGCAATCTCTTTACGGGCTTCTTCATCTATGCCGATATTCAAAGGTAAGGATTTTGGTTGAACTTGCATATTTTTCTCCTAATTTCATACTTAAGCTAGGTGCATTTTTAAAACGGAAGTAGGTGCTTTGCGAATTCGGCAGAGGACAGTTTCTTTACCTAGTTTTTGACAGGCTTCGTAGCGGTGACAGCCGGAGAAGCCGTAGTATTTTCCTTCTACTTCTAAGATATCGATCGGTTCTTGTTGACCAATCTCTTGAATAGATTTCATTAAAGATTCTACTTTGGCTGGGTCTGTTTGCCGAATTAACGGGCGACGAATGTCAGTTAGGGGTATTTCCTGTACTCTTACCATCGGATTGGTTGCTGGTGGTTTTCTCTCTTAAATAAATCATAGTCGTTATGAGTTTGAATAGCAAGTATTTGGGCAACAAGTTTCTGGCAAGATCGGGTAATCTAACGGAAGTGAGCGATCGCAAAACAGCCATGAAAACTCGCACCTATAATGTCAGAGAGATTCAGAAACGCACTCAGCCAAGGGTTTGGGCGTGGTTAATCAATAGTTGCCATATTGTTGTCACTGTCACTTGTGTATTGGGGATAGGGACAGCTGGACTAACCCAACAGCGGGGAGTCAAAGATGATGTGGAATTGCAAGTGGGGATCGTGCAAAGATTTGGGGAAGATCTCCAGGATCGGATTACCTTGGAAGCGACGGAGGGCGATCGCTTAACCCTGCGCTTTCTAGCGGGGAACATGAAACCAACTACCCTAGCGGTAGAAAAAATCCAACTACAAATTGCCATGCAGCCTTTACCTGAGCCAAAATTAGAGGAACGGGTAGTTTTAAGCAATCACCCCAACTTTGAGACAGCGGAAGACGCAGCTAATCAATGGCGCAGTCGGGGGATACAGGTAGAAATTGCCCAACCGACGAACCGTTGGCAAGTTTGGGCGAGACGAGATGTTTACAGTAATGCGGTAGTGCGGCGTTTGTTGCTACAAACGATTCAAGCTCAAGGTATGCGAACTGCTTACCTCGATACCAAAGTGATCGATCGCGTCCCGAAAGTGTTTTGGGCGGTGAATGGTTTGGGTTACAATCGGCAAAATGTGGAAATTTCGGCGCAAACAGGGCTAATCCGGGTGAATGCAGGTAAAACTCCACGTTCTGCCCGGTTATATTATGGTTCGCTGAAAATTCAGCCTAATGCTTACGGCAATTACACTTTAGTTAATCAAGTACCGCTAGAAACTTATTTGCGGGGTGTGGTACCTTATGAAATTGGCGCAGGTGCTCCCCGTGCGGCAGTGGAAGCGCAAGCGATTATTGCCAGAACTTATGCGCTGCGGAATTTGCGACGGTTTGCGATCGATAATTATGAACTTTGCGCTGATGTTCATTGCCAAGTTTATTTTGGTTTGAAGGGGGCGACGGCGAATACCGATCGCGCGATCGCTACGACCAGAGGTTTAGTGCTAACCTACGATAATCAGTTAGTGGATGCTCTTTATTCTTCTACTACTGGGGGAATTACGGCTAGTTTTAGCGATGTGTGGAATGGGCCCGATCGACCTTATTTACAATCGGTACTTGACACGACCAAAAATGTTTGGGATTTATCGCGGTACAGTTTAGCCGACGAACAAAACGTGCGCCGATTTATCGGCTTGAAAACAGGTTTCAATGAAGAAAGGGAATCTTTATTTCGCTGGCGCTACGAAAGCAAACTACCGGATATTACTCAGCAATTACAAAAATATTTGGCATCGAAAAAACATCCCCTTGCCAATCTGCAAAGCATTCAAAAAATGGAGGTCACAGAACGGGCAGAAAGTGGGCGAATTTTGCAAATGAATGTTCACACCGATCGAGGTGTCGTCGAACTACATAAAGAAGAAGTCCGCAGTGCTTTTAAACCTCCTCGCAGCAGCTTTTTCTACTTAGAACCGCTGAAAAATCCCAACCAAGAATTACTCGGTTATGCTTTTGTCGGTGCTGGTTTTGGTCACGGAGTTGGCTTAAGTCAAACAGGTGCTTCTCAGTTGGCTAGACTTGGTTGGTCAAGTCAACAGATTCTCAATTTTTATTATCCGGGGGCCAAACTAGAACCACTCAATGAGTCAATTATTTTTTGGCAAGAACCTCCTAACCCAGCTAAATCTAGCTGAAATTAATCAGGGATTTAGAAATAATTGGGTGATTGGTTATTTACCAATTACTTGAGTACGAACAGTTAGCCATCAAAAAGCTGATAGCTAACTGCTGGGATTGCCCGAAATTAATAAAGTTCTTCTTCTTGGTGAGTGATGATAGTGCAGTCAGATGTAGGATAGGCTACACAGGTTAGAACAAAGCCTTTTTCAATCTGATCGTCATCTAAAAAAGACTGATCGGATTGGTCAACTGTGCCGTCTTTAATTTTGCCAGCACAAGTTGAGCAAGCACCTGCACGGCAAGAGTAGGGTAGGTCAAGTCCTTGTTCTTCCGCCGCGTCAAGGATATAAGTATCATCTTCGCAGTCGATGGTGGTATCAATACCTTCGGTTTCGTTAATTAACCTAACCTTGTAAGTCGCCATGTATCAATCCTCTCAAGTATTCTAAACGGCGGTATAAGTTTTCCTTAAGCAGTCCTAGCGATGTGAGTCGGCTCGGTTCTGCGATCGGATTTCTTTCACCTTCTTGATACTACGTGAAAAGTCAAGAATTTTGATAGCGAATTAGCACTTTGAGTGAACGGTATTCGTAATTAATTCTGCTAATCTTATCCTGATTACTTATACTTATTGCAGAAAGTGACAACTTCGGTTTTAGAGAATCGATTTTTGTGCGCTCTCTGGCGGGAAATTTCCTTGTATGCTAGACCGAAAAGTGTGAAATACTTGACGGATACTGTTGTCCCAACTCTTTAAAGATGAGTGCTTCTGCCCATTTTTCTGTTACAGTGCCTCTGAAGGTCGGCTTAGTCGGTACGGGTTATGCTGCTAAACTGAGAGCCGAAACTCTGCAATCTGATTCCCGTGTTCAGTTGGTAGCGGTAGCTGGTAACACGCCAGAAAGAACTGAGTCTTTTGCTCAAACTTACCAAGCGGCAGCGGTGTTAGGCTGGCAACAGCTAGTTCAGCGTCCTGACTTGGATTTGGTAATTATTGGTACTATTAATAGCGAGCATGGTGCGATCGCTCATGCTGCCCTAAACGCTGGTAAGCACGTAGTTGTAGAATATCCCCTGGCGCTCAATCCTTGGCAAGGCGAAGAACTGATCTCTCTAGCTGCCAATGTCAACAAACTTTTGCACGTCGAACATATTGAACTGCTCGGAGGCTTACACCAAGCATTAAAGCAAAATTTAGGCAAAATTGGTACGCCTTTCTACGCCCGTTATAGTACCATTAATCCGCAAAAACCCGCACCACGTAAGTGGACATACCACCCCAATCAATTTGGTTTTCCTTTTGTGGGTGCATTGTCACGACTTCACAGATTAATTGATTTATTTGGAAAAGTCGCTTCTGTGAGTTGTGAAAGTCGCTTTTGGTCAAGTGAATCAGAATATTATACTGCTTGTCTTTGTACAGCTAAATTACGTTTTACCGACGGTTTAATTGCTGAGTTAACTTATGGGAAAGGCGAAGTTTTTCACCAAGCAACTCGTCCTTTTGAAGTTTACGGCGATAATGGTTGTTTAATGTTTAATGGCGATGAAGGTTATTTAATTCAAGGCGAAGAAAAAATTGCGATCGATGTCGGTAGTCGTCGAGGCTTATTTGCCAAAGAAACCAAAATGGTTTTAGATCGCTTAATTGAAGGGACACCTTTATATGTCACACCTGATGTTAGTTTGTACACTTTAAAAATAGCCGATGCAGTACGTCGAGCCTCTGAAACCGGAAAAATAATTGAGATACTATGAAATTTGCCAAACAAAATTCTTTGTTGTCTTTGCCTTGGTTTAGTTTCGGAATCTTAGCAATAATGGCTTTGTCATTCTCCCTACATTTTTGGGGACTTGGCAGATTCAATATGCTCGTATTTGATGAAGTTTATTATGTTAAATATGCTCGGAATTATTTAAGCAATCAACCATTTTTTGATGCTCATCCTCCTTTGGGAAAATACATGATTGCTGTGGGAATGTGGCTGGGTAGTCAGGTTTTAGGCAAGGATTTAAATAGTTTATCCAGTACAGCAATTTATCCTTGGATTTATCGTTGGATGAATGCTTTAATTGGTTCTTTCTTTCCCTTAGTTGTCGGAGGAATCGCTTATCTCTTAACTCAACGTCGCAGCTACGCTTTAATTGCTAGTTTATTCATGGCTGTGGATGGTTTATTTTTAGTGGAATCTCGCTATGCACTAATTAATATTTATTTGGTAATGTTTGGTCTTTTAGGTCAGTTATTCTTGCTGACAGCTTTAACAAATCGAGGTAAAAATCGGCAAATTTGGTTGTTTTTTAGCGGCATTTCTCTCGGTGCATCTGTAGCAGTTAAGTGGAATGGATTGGCGTTTCTGTTAGCAATTTATATTTTATGGTTCTTAGCTTGGTTTTTGCAACTTTTCCCCCAAAATCGCCCAGATAATTCCCCGGAAATCTCCAGTAATCGCTTCACAATTAGACAAGTTAAAGAAAGTATTTTACAAAATCTTACGGAGATTAACTTCTTACAAGTGACAATTTTTTTGGCAGTAATTCCAGCGATAGTTTACGCTTTAGTATGGATTCCCCATTTAGAGATTAATAAAGATACTAATTTTGTGAAAGTTCATCAACAAATGTTGGGATTTCACCAAAATATGAAAAGTGGGCCAAAGGTGCATCCTTACTGCTCTAGCTGGTATACTTGGCCTTTAGTAATTCGTCCAGTAGTTTATCTTTTTGAAAAGTCAGCCACTAGTGCTAAAGCAGCAGCTTTACCACCTTTACCTTCGGGAATTAAACAGGCTACTTATTCGGTTTATGGCATGGGAAATCCAGTTTTATGGTGGTTGTCTAGTTTGGCAATTTTACTGTTAATTGGTTTGTTGTTGAAACGAGTTTGGCTATGGTTTAAAAATCTTTTGCATCGAGGAAATTCGCAAATTAGTTATTATAATTACTTTCCCCAAACTAAGGAATTGTGGTTAGTTGCTTATGTGGTAATTAATTGGTCGGCGCATTTTTTACCTTGGATAAAAGTAACACGCTGTACTTTTGTTTACCTTTATATGAGTGCGTCGGTGTTTGCTTTTTTGGGTTTGGCTTGGTTGGTCGATCGCTGGTTGCAAAGTTACCAAAGTCGTCTGAGAATTATGGGAGTAACGGCGATTTTTCTAGTTTTGGCAGCTTTTGTATTTTGCCTACCGATCTATTTAGGATTACCTCTGTCATTACCGGAATATCAACTGCGGATCTGGTTAAAAAGTTGGATATAATTTAAACTTGAATAGGCGTTAACCTAAGTTGCAAAGCAGCAGTTTTTCGCTTAGTATTAAAAATCGGAGGTGTTCAAAATGTCAGGACAATTTTCTAATCAGTCTCTAGCACAAATTAGTGTAGAGGAACTAGCTAATTATTTGGCAGATGCTCCAGAGGGATTACAATTAGTAGATGTTCGAGAACCGCAGGAAATAGCGATCGCTCAGTTAGAAGGATTTCAAAATTTCCCCTTGAGTGAGTTTAACTCATGGTCAGAAGATATTCAAAAACGCCTCGATCCTGATGCAGAAACGCTGGTTCTTTGCCATCATGGAATTCGATCGGCGCAAATGTGCCAATGGTTAATTAGTCAAGGTTTTACTAACGTGAAAAATATTGTGGGTGGGATAGATGCTTATTCGATAGTAGTCGATCGCAATGTACCTCGATATTAAAAGAATTTATTTCCTCATACTATATACTTAACTAAAAACCCGAAAAACCTAGTTAAGGCTGAGAATCTTAGCCTTAACCAGGTAGCTAACTGAGAAATACTAGCAGTTAAAAAACTGCATTTAATCGGAATCCGAGTTATATTAAATACAATTACTTTTAGAGACATCTGCAAAAATAAAAAAGCGTGGCACATCCAGCTTAACTAGGAATGGAAAAGGAGATGACTTATAATCATCCTTTACCAAGAATCAGTAAAATCTGGCTGAAATCATGGCAGTTTTTCGTAATGCAAAATAAAAATTTCCTTTGCTCAAATAATCTATGCAAATCCATTTGACTAACCGACAACAGCATATCCTTTGGGCAACAGTTCGTCATTATATAGCGACGGCAGAGCCAGTAGGATCGAAAGCTTTAGTAGATGAGTATAATCTCAGTGTTAGCCCAGCGACAATTCGTAACGCAATGGGTGTTTTAGAAAAAGTAGGATTACTCTATCAACCCCATATTTCTGCGGGTAGAGTTCCTTCTGATTCTGGCTATCGAATTTATGTGGATCAATTAATTACGCCAGATGAAGCGGTAGCACGTCAAGTAGAACAAGTACTCCAAGATAAATTGAATCGAGATGATTGGAGTTTTGAGGCGTTGCTACAGGGTGCAGCGCAAATTTTAGCAACTTTGAGTGGTTATATTACCTTAATTACATTACCTCAATCGCGCACAAATCAAGTCAGACATTTACAATTAGTGCAGGTAGATCCGGGAAGAGTAATGTTAATTGTGGTGACGGATAGTTATGAAACACAATCAGTGTTAATGGAGTTACCACAAACGGAAAGTTCTGCACCAGATTCAGAAGTGATCGATCGGGAATTGCAGATTCTTTCTAACTTTTTGAATTCCCAAATTAGAGGGCGATCGCTTTCCGAATTAGCTACCTTAGATTGGATACAATTAGATCGGCAATTTCAACAATACGCTGATTTTTTAAGAGATTTATTTACCGAAGTCAAACGACGCACTAAACCACCAGCTGTTACCCAAATTTTAATTCGTGGTGTCTCCGAAGTATTGCGTCAACCAGAATTTTCTGAATTGCAACAAGTCAAAATGTTAATGCACTTATTGGAAGCAGAACAAGACCAACTTTGGCCGTTAATTTTTGAAACCAATGAATCAGAAAATTCAGGAAAGCGAGTTACAGTCAGAATTGGATCGGAAAATCCTTTAGAACCAATTCGCACTTGTACGCTAATTTCTGCGAATTATTTTCATGGTTCCGTACCTGTAGGAAGTGTGGGTGTTTTAGGGCCAACTAGAATGCTTTATGAAAATGCGATCGCCGTAGTTGAAGCAGCAGCAGACTATTTATCAGAGGCGTTAAGTTAATATTTTTTCCACAACTCCAGACACAAAGAACATTGCCGAGGAAATCAGAGAAATTGTGATTAGAAAAATTACTTTTTGGTTAATTTGGGTTACAGTTATTGGCTATGCTTTTCTACTAGCACCACCCCAACAACCTGATACATTTGAGTTAATTAAAAATCTTTCCACAGGTCAAGTAGCTGGAATTAATCCTTTGATTGTAGCACTATTTAATATTATGGGCGTTTGGCCGATGATTTATAGTTGTGTATTGTTTTTTGATGGTAGAGGTCAAAATGTAAAAGCTTGGCCTTTTGCCGCTGCTTCTTTTGGTGTGGGGGCTTTTTCTCTGTTACCTTATTTGGCTTTACGAGAAGCAAACCCTGAATTTGTTGGCAGCAAGAATAGACTTTTGAAAGTATTAGATTCTCGATGGACAGCAATTGTGTTGACTTTAATTACTGTGGGTTTAGTTGCTTTTGGTTTAATAGCTGGAGATTGGCAAAATTTTATACAACAATGGCAAACTAGCCGTTTTATTCATGTAATGAGTTTAGATTTTTGTCTGCTTTGTTTGTTATTTCCCGCACTTTTGGGAGATGATATGGCAAGGCGAGGAATGAAAAATTCTCCTATTTTTTGGGCGGTTTCTCTTCTACCTTTATTTGGCCCCCTTACCTATCTTTGCTTGCGTCCTACCTTACCAGAAAATGAAGAAAAAGCGGAGGAGAACATCCTCTCTAAGACTACAGTTTAAAATCGGTTTTTTCATATAATATTGTTAAGATGCCTAATTCTATTTCTCTACATGAAGAAGCGATCGCTTGGCACAAACAAAACTGTTTTGACCAAGCAGAAGAAAAGTATAAGGCTGCTTTGAAATTTGAGCCAAATAATGCAGATATTCTCAGCAATTTGGGAATGTTATATTATCACTCAGGTAAATATGAGGAAGCTTTAGAGTTAATTGAGCAAGCAATAAAAATTAGTGTACCCAAAGCAGTTTACTATTATCGCTTGGGTTTAGTTTTAGTAAAAAAGGGTGAAATTACCAATTCTATTCGTGCTTATCAACAGTCTATCGCTATCGATCGCAAATGGATTGCTAGTTATATAAATTTAGGGATTCTTTTATTTGAACAGGGAAACTTGACGAGAGCAGAACAAATTTTGGGACAGGCGATCGCGATCGATCCTCAACGTAGTGATAGCTACCATTACTTAGGTAAAATATTAACGCAGCGTCGCCGATACGATGAAGCAATTCTTGCTTACAAAAAAGCCATCCAAATAGAGCCAACAAATTCGGATATACTTTACGATCTAGCCACAGTATTTCAAGTCAAAAATAGCTCGGAACAAAATCAAGCTAATCTTTATTTTGGCGATGCCTATTTTCAGCAAAATAACTACGAAACAGCAATTAACTATTATCAATCTTTCTTAGAATCTCAAAGCAAAGAAACTCCAATATTAACAGAAGATAACGCTCGTGCTTATTTAAATCTAATCACCAGTTTCTACCATATAGAACAAGAGGAAACAGCGGTTAACTGGCTTAAAAAAGCAAAAGAAATTTATGGTAATGCTGATGAAATCATAATTAAATTATTAGAATTCTTGAATTTTTCTGGACAAGTAAATGAAGGTATTGTAGTTGCCAAAGAAGCCTCGGAATCATTACTAAATAATCTATATTTTAATAAAATAAATTTATTGAAATTGCCCATATTATATGAATACGAAGAAGAAATAGAGTTTTATAGGCAACGCTTTACTCAAGGTTTGGATATTATTAAACAGCAAATTAGCTTAGAAACATCTGAAGATAAAGAAAAAACTTTATTAGCTTGCGGTTTGCATACAAATTTTTATTTGGCGTATCAAGGAAAAGATGATAAAGAATTACAAATGAAATATGGGCAATTTTTTCAGCAAATTATGGCGGCAAATTTCCCCGAATTTGTAATTCCTAGAACCATGCCAAAGCTCGAAGATAATGGCAAAATTAGAGTAGGTTACATTTCTAACTTTCTTTACAGCTATCATACAGTAACGCATTTGTTTTCTGGTTGGTTGCGTTATAGCGATCGGGAAAAATTTACCATTTTATGTTATCAACTAGGAAATCCTTCTGATATCGAAACAGTCAAATTAATTCAAGAGAATAGTGATGGGTTTTATCAACTTCCACATCAACAGATTCTTGATAGTAATTTTATTAAAAATGCAGCCCAAAAAATCATTGATGATAATTTGCATATTTTGGTGTTTCTAGATATTGGAATGCACCCATATATGACCATTTTTGGTAGTTTAAGACTTGCACCGATCCAATGTACAACTTGGGCACATCCAGTTACTTCTGGTTTACCAACAATTGATTACTTTATATCTAGTGATTTGATGGAACCACCGGAAGCAGAAAAGTATTATTCAGAAAAGTTAATCAAGTTACCCGGTATTGGCATTGCTTATGCTAAACCTGATATTACCGAACCAGTAAAAAATCGTGCAGACTTTCAACTGCGAGAAGATGCGATCGTTTATTTATGCTGCCAATCCTTATACAAATATCTGCCACAATATGATTATGTTTTTGCCGAAATAGCCAAGCGAGTTCCGCAAAGTCAATTTGCATTTATATCGAATAAAAATCCTCATGTTACCAAGCAACTTCGGCAACGCTTAAAACGTGCTTTTGAGAAAATAGGCTTAAATAGTGAAGAATACTGCGTAATTTTACCCCAACAATATCAAAATGATTATTGGAATTTGCATTTAATTGCTGATGTATTTTTAGACCCTTTTCAATGGTCAGGAGGTAGGTCTACACTAGAAGCTGTAGCTTGTAAATTACCGATCGTCACCTGTCCCGGTAAATTTATGCGCGGTCGCCATTCCTACGCAATTTTACAACAGCTAAAAGTAACAGAAACAATAGCCAAAAATGAAGCTGAATATATTGAAATTGCGGTTAAATTGGGATTGGATAAAGAATGGAGAAATCAGATCGTGGCACAAATGATTCAGAATTATCCTTATCTGTATAGCGATCGAACTTGTGTCACCGCCTTAGAAGAATTTTATCAATATTCGATCGCCCTTTAATACACCAATCAGGTAGCTACAGCAGACTCACTAGATTAATCCAATTCATCATCTAAATCCATAAATCCTGAAGAGAACTTGACCAAAGATAGACGTAAACTACCCAATTTCTCACTTTACTGAAATAGATCTACAGGAGTAACCAAAATTATGAGTAGAAAAATTGCCTTATGGTCTTTGTGGGCAGGATTTATATTATACATCCTGTTATTTGCACCTCCCGTACAAGCGAGCACGCTTACACTACTAAAAAATTTATTCACCGGAGATTGGTTAGAAATTAACCCAATTATCTTTTCATTATTCTCGCTAGTTGGGATTTGGTTGCTAATTTATAGCTGTTTAATGTTAATTGATGGTCGAATGCAAAAAATAGCTGCATGGCCTTTTCTTTTAGCAGGAATAGCTACTGGAGTAATGGGATTAATACCATATTTAGCACTACGAGAAGCGAATCAAGAATTTTCTGGAAAAAAAGACATTTTGCTGAAACTTTTTGACTCTCGCTGGACAGGTTTAATTTTAACTATTAGCACCATTATTTTGCTGATTTACGGATTAACAATGGGAAATTGGCAAGACTTTATAGTTCAGTTTAAAACCAGTCGTTTTATCAACGGCATGAGTTTAGCATTTTGTTTGTTTTACCTCTTATTTCCTACACTTTTGGGAGATGACATTGCCAGACGAGGTGTAGAAAATAAACCGATTTTGCAGTTAGTTTCCCTCATTCCTTTATTAGGCGCACTTTTCTATTTATGCTGGCGACCTCCTCTTTGGGAAAGTATGCCGCAAATATCATCTACTGCTATTAACAAAACTTCTGTTACTGCCAGCAAAACTTGACCAAAGATAGACGTAATTTGCCCAGTCTCTCACTTTACTTAAAGTGACTGGGTAGAGTTAAATGGTTGAGCTTATGAGTAGAAGAGTAGCCTTGTTTTTGATATGGTTTATATTTGTAGCCTATACTTTATGGTTGTCTCCACTCGATCGATCTGATACTTCGCCTTTAGTACAAAAACTATTAACGCTACAATGGCATCAGCTGAACGCAATTATCCCCGCCATTTTCTGTTTAATGGGCGTTTGGCCGATGATTTATGCTTGTTTGATGTTTTTTGATGGCAGAATGCAGAAATTTCGGGCTTGGCCTTATTTTGTTGGTTCTAATGGTACAGGTGTAATTTGCCTTTTGCCTTATTTATTTTTGCGGGAACGGAATCAAAATTTTTCGGGTACAAAGGATAAATGGCTACGAATTTTAGATAGACGTTCTACAGGTTTTATCCTGTTATTATTTACCATTGCTTTATTTGCTTATGCCATACTTTTGGGTGATTGGGGAGATTATATCCAACAATTTCAAACTCAAAGTTTTGTACGTTTAATTAGCATCGATTTCTGTTTGATGTGTTTAATATTTCCCCTAAGTTCATTGTTTGATGATGATATGGCACGGCGCGGAATTAAAGATTCTTTTGTCTTTTGGTCAGTGGCGTTACTTCCTTTATTTGGCCCTTTGGTTTATCTTTGTGCCCGTCCGCCTATTCCTGAAATGGTCGATTTGAAAGTAGAGACTCAGGAGTTGATGACTCTAACCAAATAAAACTAAATCAAAAATTTACATCTGCTGATATTATTTGTAATGAAATGATGAACGAAAAACCACAAAAATAAAGTTTCAACTTTTTTAATTTCGCTCGTTACGTATATACTCTTAGAAGACAAGTATTTGGGTACGCATATTTCCTTATGCCTTTAGAGGTAGTTTGAGGGTTATATGGGAAAACTTGAGTTTTCCTCTGGAATATCTAGAGTAAATACGTAATAAATTACGTGGAATTAGTGAGGTATTTTAGGCTTTACAAAGCCTTCATGAGTAAATATAACTATGCTATTTACAAAAAATAATAGGGATTAGGGGATTACCCAGAGGGAGAACTAGCAATATTCAATGATAATATTACTTAGTGCATCTAATGGCTGCGTAAGACACTTATTCAAAAAGAAGAAATCTACAGAAAAGTGTTGGCGTATCGCTCTTTTTGATCGACCTTCATAACCGCAGAATAGCCCAGTTTTTTCTCCGGGTTAGGCGGAACGTGCAGCGGAAATTTGTCCAGAAGCACTATTTTTTGAATACAGCCAAATCTTAATTTTGTCAATTAGCAACTTTGTAGAGAAAAGAATTAGATCATGTTTGATGCCATTAATACCAACAGTCAAAACCCTATTGTATTTATCGATTCTGCTATTGCTGACTATGAAAAACTAGCCGCAGGCGTAGAACCGAGAACCGAAGTCATTATCCTCGACTCTACAAAAAATGGAATTGCACAAATTACTGATAAATTAGCTTCTCGCAGAAATCTTTCGGCTTTACACATAGTTTCTCATGGCAGTGCTGGTAGTTTACAGTTAGGAAATGACTTCTTAACTTTGGAGAATATTAACAACTACGCAGCGCAATTAAAACAATGGCAGAAAGCCTTAAGTGAGAATGCCGATATTTTGATTTATGGCTGTAATGTTGCTAGTGAAGGGAAAAGTTTCCTGCAACGTTTTGCCGAACTAACTGGCGCAGATATTGCTGCTTCCGACAATTTGACAGGTAATGCTGAGTTAGGCGGAGACTGGGATTTAAAAGTACAAATAGGAGAAATTACTTCGCCCTTGGTGTTTTCCCCAGCTACAATGGCAGAGTACCAAGGAGTACTGAACTCTATTGTTAGCATCAGCCCGATTACTATCAATAAAATCGAAGAAGGTGCTAGTGGTGTTTACCGAGTTGGACGCACAGATAATAATGGTGAATTAACAGTTAACATAGCTATTGATAATTCTTCTCTGGCTACTGCTGATGACTATACATTAGCAGTAGCCAATAGTGGAGAAATTATCAAAGGTAATACCTTCAGTGTAACTATCCCAAACGGAGTAGGTTTTGTCGATCTTAACTTGAATGCTATTGCCGAAGTTGTAAGTTTCGCTGAAGGAAATGAAAGCTTAAAACTCAATTTAGCAGCAGGTACAGGATATCAAATCGACAATATTAAAAAAACTGCTACTATCACCATTAATGCTAACGGTTTCCTCGTTACTAATACCGAAGATAGCATTAACCCAGCAAATTATAAACAAGGTTCCCTGCGCCAAGCAATTTTAAATGCTAACCAAATTGCCGGGAAAAATACGATCGCTTTCGATACCAACGGAGTATTTGCTACGGCACAAACTATCACCTTAAGCGGTGAAGAATTAAGTATTAGCGATCATCTCAGCCTCCAAGGAACAGGCGCAAATAACTTAACCATCAGTGGGAATAATGCTTCTCGTATTTTTAGCTTAATTGGTAAAGGAGTCACGATCGATCTTGATGGATTAACTATTACGAAAGCTAGGGGAGTTCCCGATCTCGGTGGTGGCATTTTCATTGGCGAAGGTAGTACTCTAAATCTGACTAATAGTAATATTTCCCATAACGAAGCTTCCATCGGTGGTGGTATCGGCAACAGTGGTATTCTCAATCTAACTAATAGTACTGTTTCTGGCAATTTAGCTAGCTGGGGCGGTGGTATTTACAACACTGGTATTATTAACTTAATCAACAGTACTATTTCGGGAAATACAGCTTTAGCTGACGGTGGAGGGATTAATAACGACTTTATTGGTAACAACAACGTTGGTACTGCTAATCTGATCAACGTTACGGTTGCTAACAACTCTGCTAATAATAGTGGCGCAGGTCTTTTTAACGCAGCAAACGCTAATTTCAATCTCGCCAATACCATAATTGCTAATAATAACAATACCGACTTACAGGGTGGTTTTATCGATAAAGGTAATAATCTTATTGGCAAAAGTAACGGCACTAACGGATTAACTAATGGAGTAAATGGCAGCATTGTTGGTACAGTTGAAGCACCGATCGATCCCAAGCTTGCGCCTTTAGCTAATAATGGCGGTACAACTTTAACTCATGCTTTACTAACCGATTCTCCTGCAATTAATCAAGGAAATAATGCCTTAATTCCGGCAAATATCAATACAGATCAACGGAATTTGCAACGCATCATTGACAATAAGATTGATATTGGTGCAATTGAATTTTTGGGGAATACCATCAGTAAAGCTAGTGTTTCCTTCTCGCAAGCGAACTATCAAGTTAACGAAAATGGTCAAGTAATTGGTGCTGCTGTTCGGATCGATCGCACAGGTTCAACTAACAGCGAAGCCAGCATTCAAGTACAATTCAGCAACGGTTCTGCCACAGGCGGACAAGACTTCAATAACACCACTCAAACCATTACCTTTGCCAGTGGCGAAACTAACAAAATCGTCAACCTTTCCATCATCGATGATAACTTAATCGAAAACATAGAAGACTTTAACCTCACCTTAGTCAATCCCATTGGAAACATCATTATTGGCAACCAAAGTACCGCCAAAATCCAAATAAACGATAACGATTTCGTTTCCTCCAACCCCACACCTGTCAATCCACCACCACAACTTTTAGAAGTAGATTGTTTTTGCGATGAAATCATTCATCCAGATGTTAACAATTTACCTGGTGTATCAGTAGAATTAAACTCAGACGATCGCACGCAATGGGGTAATGATGAAGACAATTTCCTCATTAGTACTAACAGCAACAATTCAATTTTTGCATTTGGTGGTCATGACTTATTATGGGGAGGAATAGGAAACGATAACTTATTAGGTGGAACAGAAAATGATGTAATTTTTGGCAATGAAGGACGCGATTGGATTGGCGGTAACGAAGGCGAAGATATTATTAATTGTAGTCAAGGTGACGACTTAGCTAACGGCAATCAAGGTAATGATTCAGTCTACGGAGGTCAAGGTAACGACTTCGTTCGCGGAGGTCAAAATAACGATTTTTTATTAGGCGATGTCGGCAACGATACCCTAGCTGGCGACAAAGGCAACGACACAGTATTTGGCGGTGGTAGCGATGCTTTCGGCAATAGCGACAGCGACTTAATTTTCGGTGGTAGCGGCGACGACTTACTTCACGGCAACACTAGCAACGACTCCCTCTTTGGTGAAGAAGGTAACGATACCATACACGCGGGAAAAGATGATGACATAGTTAGTGGAGGAGTCGGGGATGATATCCTTTGTGGCGACTTCGGCAATGATAGTCTCTGCGGTGAAGATGGCAACGACACCATCTTTGGGGGAAATGGTGACAGCAGTTCTGCCAAAGATGACGATAAAATTTGTGGTGGCATTGGCAACGATTTACTATTTGGCAATCAAGGTGCAGATTGGATTCATGGTGATATTGGAAACGATACCCTTTACGGTGGCAAAGGAAACGACACCCTTTACGGTGGCGATGACAATGATTGGTTGAGTGGAGACTTAGGAAATGACACACTCACAGGCGGCAATGGTAGCGATACATTTGTGTTAGCAATTGGTAAAGGTAGCGATGTAATCACTGACTTCCAAGATGGAATTGATTCCTTTGAGTTGTCTGATAATTTAACTTTTCAACAACTTAGCATTGTGCAAAGTGGAAATAACACTTTGATTAGTTTGACTAGCAATAATGAATTGTTAGCAACTTTGAATGGCATTTCTGTTAATCTGATTACTCAGCAAGATTTTGTGCTTCTGGCTTAAGTTGCAATTTCTTTTTAGAAAAACCCGGTTTCTCATAAGAAACCGGGTTTTTAGATTATTAGTAACTTACTAAAAGTAAAAATATCTACTTAAAATTAATCTTGTCTCCAAAAAACTAAACTTGTGGTTAAAAGTCGATGAAAAGTCGATGAATACTCGAAGAAGTCAGTCGAGATCTCAAATAGTTATCACTTTTAATAGAAGGTGACAGATAAAGAGGTTCTGTTAATGAAACAACAACATCACCGGAAATTATTCTTCTGGCTTTTACCTGCAACTGTTGCTTCTTGCTTATTATTTGTAGCTCTATTTTTGGCTTTGAAAGGTCAAGAAAAACCCCTAAAATCAATTGCTTTAGTCAAGCAACCGACTCAAGAAGTTGCCAGTCAAGATGTAGCAACCCTAGTACAGGGTAACACCAAATTTGCTCTTGACCTTTACAAACAAATTAGTTCGCAAACACCTGCTACAGCAAATGTCTTTTTCTCACCTTACAGCGTTTCTTCCGCATTAGCGATGACTGCGGCTGGTGCGAGAGGGAATACTGCTACTCAAATGAATCAGGTTTTGAGTTTTTCTTTACCGCCAAATACTCTCCATCCGGGTTTTGGTAAATTGAATTATCAATTAACTAATGCCCAAGGGTATCAGTTATCTATTGCTAATCGTCTTTGGGTGCAAAATAACTTTCCTTTGCTACCAGCTTTTGAAAAAATAACTAATGATTTCTATGGTGCGAAAGTTGCATCTTTGGATTTTGGTAATGGCGAGGAAGCAGCGGAAGAAATCAATCTGTGGGTGTCCCAGCGCACCCAAAATCAAATCAAGGATTTATTAGGATGTCCTCTGGGAAAAAATACCAAGTTAGTTTTAACCAATGCCATTTATTTTAAGGGAAATTGGCAGGAGAAGTTTGAATCAAAAGATACCAAAGAAGAACCTTTTATCCTAGCATCGGGTAAACAGGAAAAAGTGCCATTGATGTATCAGTCAAATCACTTTAGTTACGGTGAAGCTGAGAATTTGCAAGTGCTAGAAATGCCTTATAAAGGTAATTTGTCAATGGTAATTTTGTTGCCAGCAAAGCCGGATGGTTTACCCGATTTAGAACGTAATCTCACTACAGCTAACCTGGAAAAATGGTTATCATTGTCTCCTGAGAATGTCGAGGTATGGTTGCCTAAATTGAAATTCGATCGACGCTTTAATCTAAAGACAACACTTTCTCAAATGGGAATGGTAGATGCTTTTGAGGAAACGGGAAAAGCTGACTTTTCTGGTATAACTAACCAACCCAATTTGTACATAAAAGATGTAGTTCATAAAGCTTTTGTCGAAGTAGATGAGTCAGGAACGAAAGCAGTAGCAGCAACAGCAGTAGTTATGTGTGACGGGCCATGTCCTGTGACTGCGGCATCTCCTGCATCTTCTAAATTATTTCGGGCCGATCGCCCATTTTTATTCCTAATTAAAGACCAAAAATCTGGGAGCATTTTATTCATGGGCAGATTTGTTAATCCTAATCCTGACAAGCAAGAAGAGCCTCCCTGCGAAGAAGATAGAAACTGAAAAACATAGACTCCAGATCACCGACTTCTTAGAGAAGTCGGTGATCTAACAATCTAACTTTTTTTCCAAGTCGATGAGAA
This sequence comes from Floridaenema fluviatile BLCC-F154, assembly GCF_041929135.1. NCBI lineage: Bacteria > Bacillati > Cyanobacteriota > Cyanophyceae > Aerosakkonematales > Aerosakkonemataceae > Floridanema > Floridanema fluviatile. The sequence goes on from NZ_JBHFNS010000048.1 coordinate 24,992, forward strand.
GTCGATGAGAACTAAAATAAGTCAGTCACGAACTCAAATAGTTACTTGACATGATAGAAATATCAACTCCGATCGAGGCAATAGATAATATGTTACAAACTAAACAAATTTTAAACGACCTTTATCAATTAGAAAAAAACTTAGCACAAAATCCAGGTCATCAAACTTGGATAGCCAGAGATTTGTCAACAAATCCACCAATACCAGTAATAGTAAAATTACTCGCCTTTAGTCCCCAAATGCAGTGGGAAGAGTTCAAACTATTTGAACGAGAAGCGGAAATTTTAAAGCAACTTAACCATCCCCGTATTCCTCGCTATCGGGATTATTTTGCGATCGATAAAGAAGCAGGAGAAGGTTTATACTGGTTTGGCTTAGTGCAAGATTATATTCCCGGAGCATCTTTACAAGATTTATTAGATCGGAGTTATCATTTCAGCCAAACACAGGTGAAAAAAATTGCCATTCAAATCTTAAATATTTTCATTTATCTGCATGGATTAAATCCTCCCATTTTGCACCGAGATATTAAACCCAGCAATGTGATTGTGGGAAAAGATAAACAGATCTATTTGGTAGATTTTGGCTCGGTTGCTAATCCAAATATTGTCGAAGGAGCCACTTTTACAGTTGTGGGAACGGCTGGTTATGCACCCCTAGAACAGTTTTGGGGAAAAGCATTTCCCGCTTCCGATTTATATGCTTTGGGAGCGACATTAGTTCATTTATTGACTGGGATAGCACCAGCGAATTTGCCGCAATCTAATTTACGGATTCAATTTCGGGATAAAGTTAGTATCGATCGGCAATTTCTCGACTGGATTGAAATGCTAATTGAACCAGATTTAGACCGCCGATTTAGTTCGGCTGTGCAAGCATTAAAAGCCTTTAATAGGAGTGATTTTTTACCAAAATTTACTTGCCCCGATCGCAGCAACATTAAGATAAAAAAGACAGCCGATAAATTAGTATTACAAGTTCCCAAATGCCGCTTATCTTTGCTAAATATCCTTACCGCTACAACCGCTTTTATCTTGGCAGAATCAAGCAGAGTTATATTATTGATATTAACACCTCTGGTTATATTATTTGCCATTTGTTTGTATGGATTTATCGCTTTCTTCTTACCATTTATTATATGTATCTTTTTTGCATTAATTTCTAGTTTATTGATACGTTCCCTGTATTATCTTATTCCTTTTGTAAGTTTAATGATATTGCTCCTATTCATTGGGTTAATAATATTGATTCATAACTACTTTCTGCCAAATTTACCAGATTTTGTCAATAGATTCGTTAATAAAATGTACCCTGTTATCTCAGAAATAAAATTTATTTTACTAAATAATTTCGGAATAGATAAGCTTTATTTTCATCGAAATAAATTCTTTTTTGAAAAGAGGTTTTTAACCTTCGTCTCTAAATGGGGTTCAGGTAAAACATCACAGATTAAAAGTGTAGAAGTCATCCCTTTTAAGGGAATAATTATCGAAACCAGAAGAAAGGTATACAGGTTTGGTAAAAGATTAACCGAATCAGAGCGTGAGTGGTTAGTTCAAGAAATTAAAGATTGGTTGCGCGATCGATAAGTAAACGAACTTTTTGTCCTGTTCTTAAATATCAATCTCATCACCAGAAAAAGCCATTTTATCAAACTAAAAATCAAAAGGAAATTAATTATGCTCCGTCAAGAACAAATCTTACAAAACCGTTATCAACTCCAACAAGTATTAGGAAATAATGTTAATCGTCAAACTTGGTTAGGGGTTGATTTATCCAGCGAACCTCACCAACAAGTAATTATCAAACTACTATCATTTAGCCCTCAAATGCAGTGGGAAGAATTAAAATTATTTGAACGGGAAGCATCTGTTCTCAAGCAACTCAACCATCCCAAAATTCCCAAGTATCTCAATTATTTTTCCTTAGACAAACAAGCAGGTGATGGTTTACCTTGGTTTGGCTTAGTACAAGAATATATTCCCGGTTCATCTTTACAGCAGCTATTAAATAAGGGAAAACTCTGCACAGAAATCGAAGCCAAAGATATAGCTAATCAACTTTTGGATATTCTAATTTATCTCCATGAATTGAGTCCGCCAGTCTTGCATCGAGATCTTAAACCAAGTAACATTATTTATAACCAAAATAAGCAAATATATCTGGTAGATTTTGGCGCAGTGCAAGAGAAAGCCAAAGCAGAGGGAGTTACCTTTACTGTGGTAGGAACGGCGGGGTATGCAGCACCGGAACAACTGTGGGGAGGCGCTATACCTGCTTCTGATTTATTCTCATTGGGAGCGACTTTGATTCATTTATTAACGGGTATTTCTCCGGCTGATTTACCGCAGCAAAAAATGCGGTGGCAAATACCAGATAAACTAAGTCTCAGTGCGAATTTTTCCCAGTGGTTATCAATATTAACCGACCCTGCTATTGAACGACGATTTAATACGGCACGTCAAGCAAAGACTGCATTAAATAACGGTATTTCTTCCGAAGAAATAGCTGATTCAGATCTGCAAAAAAACACTGAAAAACTAACTACTCCGTTTGGATTTTTGTTTTGCCTGCAACTTGTAGCTATCCTAGCATCAGTTAGTAGTATTTTGGTTATTCCTCGTTTTTTAAGCCAAGCTGAGAAAGGCAAACAAGCAGAAAGCAAACAATATGTTAGCTCAATGAACAAAGCTCAACAAGCTTACTACACAGAATTTGGTACATTTGTCACAGAAAACACGCCCGAAGGATGGGGAAGTTTGGCAGTTGGTATTAAGACTCAAACTTCTAATTATAAATATTCAATTTCACCAATTGGTAAAAATGGAGTTAATGCCTTTGCCGATGCTAGCCAAATCAGTAAAGCTTTGAAAAGCTACACAGGAGTTGTTGGTTTAGTCGCACCTGTGCCTGGTGCCGATAAAACAACGCAAGCAATAGTATGTGAAACTAACAATGCGGGAGAAGCACCGATGCCTGGTGAAGTAACTGCAACGGAAGTAAAATGTGGTAGTAATTCTCATCCTCTCAGGTAAAAGTACACTCCAAGAAACCCGGTTTCTGAAATCACCATATCTCAGGCTGTAGGGTGCGTCAGATAGCAGAATTTTTGGTAAAATAGCTAACTTTATCGGTCTGACGCACCCTACTTTATATAAATTTCCTCAGCACAAAATTATGAAATATAAAAGTTTCGCCAAACGTTACACGGGATTATTCTTAAGCCTACTACTATTAGGCATCGGAATTCTAATTTGTTTCCTCTCTTATCCATCGGAAATTCAAATCAAATCAATTAAAATTGATGTAGCACCAAACCGACAATTAATAGGAACATTATACACTCAAAAAAATGCTAAACCTCCTTATCCAGTAATGGTGCTAACTCATGGCATTAATTCAACTAAGGAAATCATGTCTCCGTTAGCGATCGAATTAGCTAGGGAAGGAATAGCGGCTTTAACTTTTGATTTTGGGGGTTTTGGAGAATCTTATTTTCGACCTTATTCAGAGGGAGGAAATGATACAGATGGGAAAGCTGTAATGGCTTTTATTCAAGCTAATCCAAAACTGTTTGATAGTACAAGAATTGGTATTGGAGGGCATTCAATGGGTGGCGCTACTGCTTTAGGTTTAGCTAGTGATGATAAGCGTTTTAAAGCTACGGTTGTTCTGGGAATGAGTGGGTTCGCTACTTCAATTTATCCAGCAAATTTGTTGATGGGAATTGGTCTTTATGAACAATTACATCCGCCATTGGTAATGCGAGAAATGTTGCAATCTGCGACTGGTGAAAATATTTTTGAATTTCAACAAAGTGGCGATTTTCAATCAGGAAGGGCTAGATTATTGGTGATTTCTCCGACAGCAGATCATTTGATTGAACCTTACGATCGCTACTTAATTAAGCAATCTGTTAGCTGGGTAAAACAAGCTTTTGGCATACCGGGAAAGACAAAACCAATAATTGCAACTTGGTATATGTTGGGTATGTTTGTTATTTGTTTGGGTGGTTTGGGAACGGGTGGTTATTTAGTGCGCTTTGTTGCTGATGAAAAGAAATTAAAATGTTGGATACCAAGGTTGATTTTTACGATCGCACTCACCCCCCTAGCTTTAGGAATCACTGGCATAATTGACAGTTTGTGGGCGAGTAATTTGATTTTATTCTCCCTGGCTTTATTGCTTGTTTGCAATTACGTTTTGCGCTTTCCTAAAAAGTGGACAGCTACGCTAAAAATTACCGGACTTTATATTGGTTTATTTCTGGGAACTTATAGTGCGATCGCCTTAATTTCCACTCTACCAGAACTACTATCCCATCCTCAATATATAACTAGCATTCCCCAATTCTTATTGCAATTCCCGATCGCACTATTTTACAGTCGTTATCGGGAATTAAGAGCAATTTTATTCCCCATTTACAGCTACGGTTTACAACCCAGTTATCTGTTACTAATTCTTCTAATTCCCGAATTAATTATACCAGGAATTATCTTAACTGGAACCGAAAAAACTATCAGTTTTATTGTCCGTTGGGTGCGGCAACCTTTGAATTTTCACAAGTTCTTTTTTGTTAATCTGCGATCGATAATTCTCTTACTAGGATTACTGCCAGTTTTAGCAGCGATTATCTATCACCAAATTCAATCAGGAGTTGTTTCTTCAGATACAGCGATCGTCGCCATTGAAACAGTGGGAAAAGGGGCAATATTACCAGGTGCGATCGTTATTTTAATATTGCGCCAACAGTGGTTTCAGAAGTTAGAAAGTCGCTGTCAGTAGTTACAACTACTTACTGGGAAATTCATCCAACTGCATAACGAGTAAATTGGCGTTTAAAAGCGGAATGAAAACCCAAAACAATATCAGATATTGGTACACCCATTTCCACCAATTTTTCAGCAACAAAATCTTCAGTTCCGTTATATTGAATCCAGATTTTGCCGTCTATAATATCAAAGTGCATCACTGGGCCAAATACTCGTTTATCCCCTTGCCAACCTACATAAGCAAGTTGATAATGGTCATGTTCGCTATCAAATATTAATTCGGCTTTTACTGTATCATTGCTGGGAGAAATTTCGGCGTGTTCGGTCAAAATTTGTTTAATAAATTGTCGATAACGTTCTATTTTATCCATTGTTTAATTTCCTCTGGAGATGCTCTTCATCCTAATTGTGGTTAACTTTATTTTATATAACTTTAGCAAGTTACAATTGCATAAAGTACAAAAAAACCCAGTTTCTTGAAGAAACTGAGTTGAAAGTTTCGGAGAGGTGTTAGATGAAAACTTAATTCCAGTTACGAACGGTTTCTCTGAGGATAGTTCTACCGTTTTGGGTAACTCTTAATTCGTTGCGAGTGAGAATGTAGCGGGTATCTCCGTTGACAGCGACAAAGCGATCGCGTCCATAATTTCGCAAAGGCAATCTAATTCTCCCACTACCATTTTTTGACTCACCAATGTATGTTCCGGGAAGATCGCCACCACAAATTGATACTATATAATTTGCTGTTTCAGCTGTGACAAAAGTACTTTCTCTGTTCCGACAACCTCTAGCTGAAAAAGTGTCATCGCCGCTAACAGCTAAAATTCTTTCATTTAAAATTGTTCTGCCATTTCGACTTACTCTCAACTCATAAGGAGTCACGGCATAAATTGTGTTTCCGTTAGCTGCAATATATCGATCGCCACTTCTCCGCGTCAAAGGAACAGTAATTCCACCACTACCATCTTTCGCCGCACCAACATAATAACCTAGAGAATTTTGTGAATCTCCAGAACAAATTGTTACGTAATAATTTGGGGTTTCAAAAGTGCGATCGACTCTCGATCGACGAGTTGGACAATTTGCCTGTGCTACTAAGAAAGAATCTCTAATTTGTGATATATTTTTCTCAGAATTGTTCGAGTTTCCTGTGAGTGCAATTGCGCTTAAAGTCGGAACTAAAAATAACAATGCACTGGCACTCGCCAAAGCTAAATTTAATACTTTGGAGTTGGTAAATTTAGTTTGCATAATTTCACATTTACCTTAATTTAAGGATGAGTTACTGATTATTTTCCAAGATGTACTGATGAGCTTTTCATTAGTCGATCGCTCACTAATCTATTCTTCAAACTCCCTCAAAGCCATTCCGCAAATTTACGGAAAATTTACTTAAGTAGATATCTCCAAAAACCTTGTAGAGACGTTATATAGAACGTCTCTACAAGGTTTTTTGGAGATGTCTAGTAGATATTTGATGAAACTATGCAATGGGGAATTTGCCAGAAGCGCATTTTTTAAGCTTACTCTCGCAATACATAACCCACTCCTCGAATAGTGTGAATTAGGCGCTTTGAGTTGCTTGCTTCTAACTTAATTCGTAAAGCCCGAATATAAACTTCAATAATATTTGATTCGCCCATAAAGTCGTAGCCCCAAACTTTTTCGAGGATGCGATCGCGCGTAATTACCTGGCGAGGATGGCGCAGCAGAAACTCTAACAAATCGAACTCTTTAGCAGTTAATTCAATTAGTTGATTGTGGCGATAAACTTCACGAGTAAGACAGTTCAAAATTAAGTCTTGAAATTCTAAACTATCAGGAATTTCGGGATGAGTGCGACGCAAACGGGCTTTCACCCTAGCTAAAAGTTCTTCAATGCTAAAAGGTTTGGTAACATAATCATCGGCTCCAGCATTTAATCCAGCAACGCGATCGGGAATTTCATCTCTCGCCGTTAACATAATTATTGGTACTTGAACACCCGTTTTTCGTAATCGCAAACACAAATCTAATCCAGAAATTCCCGGCAACATCCAATCTAAAATTAACAGATCCGGTTGAACATCACGAGCCATCGATAAACCATCCATTCCATTTTGGGCAACGCTGACACGATACCCTTCCAAACTCAGTTCTGTGGCGATAAATTCTGCCAATTTCGGATCGTCTTCAATTAGAAGAATGTGGTCATTCATAGAGGTGGCTTCCACAGTGGTAAGGTAATAGTAAAAATACTACCTTCTCCAGGTTTAGAACGGAGGGTAATTCTACCTTCCATTCCTTCAATTAAGCTTTTGACGATCGCTAATCCCAACCCCGTACCATCTCTAGAACGAGTCATCGATTCATCAACTCGGTAAAACCTTTCAAAAATGCGATTTTGATGGTTTAAAGGAATGCCAATACCGCGATCGCGCACATGAATCATCGCCAATTGTTCTGTCTGTTCTAAAATTAAATCAACCGATTGTTCGGGCGCAGAATATTTAATTGCATTATCCACCAAATTAATTAACACCTGTTGTAACCGATCTTGATCCGCACAAATAACAACATCCTCATCAGTTGTTAACACATTAATTTGCCGATTACTCACCTTTTGACTCATCGCCGCCACTTCTGCAACCAAGGTATTTAGCATAATTGGATTGAGCCGAAAGTGCAGATTTCCACTATCTGCCCTTGCCAAATCCAGCAAATCTTGTAACATTCGGATCGTCCTTTCCGCTTCTGCCGTTGCTGTTTCTAGGGCTTGTTGTTGATAAGCACTTAAATTATTACTTCGCCTTAGCAAACTTTGCAAATAGCCAACTACAACAGTTAAGGGAGTGCGTAATTCATGGGAAACATTATCGACAAATTGACGTTGTTGTTCCCAAGAACCTGACAACCGAAATAACATTTCATTAAAAGCTTTTGCTAATCCTAAAATTTCATCTGGCGCTTGATTTAATTGAAGTTTTGCTGCTTTCAAATTATCAGTTAAATCATCAGCAGAAATCGCACTGGCAACTAAGCTCATTTGCTCTAATGGTTGCATAGCTTTGCAAATCCGTTTGGAAATAGCAACAATTAAAATGACGATCGCCAAAACACTAACTAACAACAACCGCGACAATCCAGCATTTAATTTTTGCCGATCTTCGGTAATATCTTGAGAAAGGTACAGCTTACCAAAAGGTTTGCCATTGAGCGCCAATGGACTACCACATAAAACGATATCCCGATCGCCAAAACGAACAATTTGCGGCTTTTTTGGTACGTCAGTCATTGCAGCCACACGGCGAATTTCCAGGGAATCACTTTCTAAATGGGAAGACTGTACCACCAATCTACCGTCATCGCTTTTCACCCACACCGCCAAACTTGGTGTTGAGACTTTATTGATAGTTAGTTCTAACCCAGTTTCCAGCACTCCCATTTCACTGTAAAGCTGAACCTGTTCGGGAAAGCGCCTCGCAATATATTCTAGCGTTTGCTTATGGGCAGCTATGAGATTTTGCTCCATTTGCCAGCCCGCCCAAAACGCCACACTACCCAGCCCCAAAATCGAAAGTGCTACCAATTCCAGAGTCAGGCGAAATTGCAGCGAGGAAGTAGAAATCCGCTTGCCTGTGAAAGAATTGATCAAAGATCGAATCGAACGATTCAGCTTCATTGGTTAATCGAAGAAAGATTAAAAGTTTTTCGCAGTGCTGTAAATTGGATCAAATTCAAACCGTTGGTTATAGTTAGTTTCACCATACAAATTAAAGCTAATTGTTGGTTCATTTCCGATCGCTTCCAGATGATGAATTGTATCGGGCATTAAGCATAAGATATCACCAGAATTAAATAAGCGATCGCTAACTGGTTCGATGCGATCGGGAAATTCCGAACTCGAAGAACGTTGCCAAAAAGTATTTTTTTCCTGTCCAGAAAGTAGCGCCACAATTCCCCAAGTTCCATGATTATGAATCGGAGAAATACTACCAGGAGCCCAAACCACTGTTTGTACAGTAATCGGAAAATCCGGTTCATCATAAAGCATTAATACAGACCAACCTGTTTCTGGATCTGGTAGTAAATAGTTCATTTGTAGCCATTCCGAACTATTGAGTAAACGACGAACCAGCGGACAAATTAAGTTTAACCGTTCCCGATCGTCCTTGACTCTTTCTAGAATATCTTCTAAATCTGTAAGAAAACGGTAAAGCCGATAAGGGCGCTGCAATTCTTCATTCTGATAGACTACCTCATTTTTGAGACATTGCCCTTCATTAGTTACCAACCAGTCTTGCCATGTCATAATTTTTCACTCTTAATCAGAAGATTAGCTGAGATCTTACACTGCGTTTTAGCACGCCCCGAAATCAATTTTCGGGCTAGTAAGCTGTTACGCATTTAAATCACTTATTAACGAGTAGGGTGCGTCAGACGGTAAAGCCTATGTAGAAAGGAAAATATCTAAATCTGACGCACCCTACAATATGACTTTTAAATGCGTAACAGCTTAGCAGTAAGGGCGGGTTTT